>NZ_JBEZJZ010000045.1:0-60851 GCF_040651455.1 Streptomyces sp. NPDC048483 | reverse complement strand
CCTCGGGCCCGAACTCCCGCACCAGCTTCTCCCGCACCGCGGCGACCCCGCCGGCCTTGCCGTCCACCGGGCGGCCCTCGGCCGCGGCGCGTGTGAGCAGCCCGCGCACCGCGGCATAGCCGTCCTCGCCGAGGTCGGCGGTGAATTCATTGACGTACAGCCCGATGTGCTGGTCGGCGACGGCCGGGTCCATCTCCTGGGCGTGCTCCAGGACGTACGGCCGCGAGGCCTGCGGGTCGTCCCAGGCCATCCGGACGGACGTACGGACGGCGGCCGCCAGCTCGCGCAGCACCCGCTCGCCCAGCGACCGCTTGGCGATGATCGCGCCGAGCGGGATCGGCAGGCCGGTGGTGGCCTCCCAGTGCTCGCCCATGTCGGCCAGGCAGGTCAGCCCGTAGTCCTGGTACGTGAACCGCGCCTCGTGAATGACCAGTCCGGCGTCGACCCTGCCGTCCCGTACCGCGGGCATGATCTCGTGGAAGGGCAGCACCACGATCTCGCCCACGCCGCCCGGCACTTCGGCGGCAGCCCACAGCCGGAACAGCAGATAGGCGGTGGAGCGTTCGCTGGGCACCGCGACCGTCTTTCCCTTCAGCCCGGCGGACGTGCCCTCCTCCCGGGTCAGCACCAGCGGTCCGCAGCCCCGCCCCAGCGCCCCGCCGCACGGCAGCAGCGCGTACTCCTCCAGGACCCAGGGCAGCACCGCGTACGACACCTTCAGCACATCGAACTCACCGCGCTCGGCCATGCCGTTGGTGAGGTCGATATCGGCGAAGGTGACCGCGAGCTCCGGCGCGTCCGGGACCCGGCCGTGCGCCAGGGCGTCGAAGACGAAGGTGTCGTTCGGGCACGGCGAGTACGCGATGTCCAGCGGCCGGGGCGCGGTCACGGGGTCCTCCCTGGGGACGGGGCGGTGGGGGTACTTCCCCGCTCGAGCAGAGCCGAGAGCGTGGGGGAGGTCGGCAGCGCACGGAAGGCGTCGGTCAGCGCGGCGAGCGCGGGGCCGATCCGCCAGGCGGCGCGGTCGCGGGGGCCGACGGCGTTGGAGACCGTACGGATCTCCAGTACGGGCACGCCGTGCGCGGCAGCCGCCTCCGCCACGCCGAAGCCCTCCATCGCCTCGGCCAGCGCACCCGGGTGACGGGCCGCCAGCTCGGCGGTGCGGGCGGCGCTGCCGGTGACGGTGGAGACGGTCAGTACGGTGCCGGTCGCCGCACCGGCCGCCATGGCGACGGCCTCGACCAGCGCCGGATCGGGGCGGTGGGCGGTGGTGCCGAAGCCGAGTTCGGTGACGGGGAGGAACCCGTCGGGGGTTTCGGCGCCCAGGTCGGCGGCGACGATGGCGTCCGCGACGACGATCGATCCCAGGGGCGCGCGGGGCGCGAAGCCGCCGCCGATACCGGCCGAGACGACCAGCGCGTACGGCTCCTCGTCCGCGAGCGCGGCGGCGGTCAGCGCGGTGGCCGTACCGGCGGCCGCGGCGGCGGGGCCGACACCGGCGGCGAGGACGTCGAGCGCCACGGGCTGCCCGCCTGCACGGTGGAGCACCTGGCCACCGGGCAGCATCCGCGTGCCGGACGGCCCGGCCGCGGCGCAGACCGCATCCCGCTCGGCGCCGACGGCCGTCACGACCAGTACCCGCACCGGCCGGCCCGCTGACGGCAACGGGCCCCCGCTCAGTCCTTCGCCTTGAGCTCGAAGTGCCACAGCGTCTCCGGGCCCTCACCCTTGCCGACCTGCGCGACCATCAGCGTGACGTTCTTGAGGGACGTGGTCTGGCCGGTCTGCGGGTTCGCCTGCTGGAAGAGCTTCTCCGGGTCGAAGGTGCGGTACGTGTCCGTGCTGGGCGCCTGCATGACGGGGCCGCCGCCGACGACGAACCAGCCGGCCTTGGCGACATCCGGCTCCACGCCGATGCGCACCTTCTCGCCCGGGTGCACCTCGATGGTCGTGCCGCCGCCCTTCTTGGTGACGCACGCCGCGAGCTTCTTCGAGGACAGGACCTTCCCGTTGCCGTCGCAGCCAGGAGTGGCCTCGGCGGTCACCGTCGTCGAGCCGACCGTCACGGTCGCGAGCGCGGTCGGCTTCTCACAGGCGGAGAGGGTGAGGAGGCCCAGGGACACGGCACCAATGGCGGCAGCGGCGCGGCGGCCCTTGCCCCAGGAGATCAACGCAGCGGTCATACGGGCAGGCTATCTGGCGCCCTGGCCCACGCCACGCGCGGGTGCGGCGTGCCGCGCGGGTCGGGCCGTACGAGGCCGCCGGTCACGCCACCCGGGTGCGCGCCGCGCCGCCCCGGCGAGCCGCACCGAGCAGCCCCCGTACGGCCAGCGCCGCCCCGATCGCCACCAGCCCCGCCGCCACCGACATGCCCACCACGCCGATCAGCGGCAGCGAGATCCCGATGGCGCCGCCGACCACCCACGACATCTGCAGCGCCGTCTCGGACCGGGCGAAGGCCGAGGTGCGTACGGCCTCCGGCATGTCGCGCTGGATCATCGCGTCCAGCGAGAGCTTCGCCAGCGCCTGGCACAGTCCGGCGGTGGCGGCCACGGCGGTGACCACGATGATCGCGATCACGTTGTAGAACACCGCCGCGAGGACGGTCGCGCTCAGCGCCAGCCCCAGCACCCCCGCGATGATCGCCTCCGGCCCGCGTGCCTTCAGCCACGCACCCACCGCCGTACCCAGCGCATTGCCCGTACCGGCCGCCACCGCCACCAGCCCCAGCGACGTCGCCGGCCCCAGCCCGCCCAGCGGATGCTCCCGCAGCAAAAACGCCAGGAAGAACGTCAGGAACCCGGAGAGCGCCCGCAGAGCGGCATTGGCCTGCAGACCGTGCAGCACCGACGGCCCGACGGTCCGCAGCCCCGGCTTCGGCGGCGCTTCGCCCGACACCGCCTCGGTGTCCCGCGACGCCAGCCGCGCCCGCCCCTCGCCCTTCGCCGAGTCCACCTTGTGCGGCAGCGAGAACGACAAGAACGTCCCCGTCACAAACACCGCGAACGCCCCGTACAGCGGCCAGCTCGGCCCGATCAGATGCAGCCCGGCACCGGCCGGCGCCGCCACCCCGGTGGCCAGCAGCCCCGCCAGCGTCACCCGCGAATTGGCCTTGACCAGCGAAATCCGCGGCGGCAGCAGCCGCGGCACCACGGCGCTGCGCACCACCCCGTACGCCTTCGACGCCACCAGCACCCCCAGCGCCGCCGGATACAGCTCCAGCCCGCCCGTGGCGACCGCCCCCGACATCGTCAGCGCCAGCAGCGCCCGCGCCAGCATCGCGCCCGCCATCGCCGCCCGGCGGCCGTGCGGCACCCGGTCCAGCAGCGGCCCGATCACCGGCGCGAGCAGCGCGAACGGCGCCATGGTGACCGCCAGATACAGCGCCACCCGGCCGCGCGCCTGATCCGTGGGCACCGAGAAGAACACCGTCGAGGCCAGCGCGATCGTGATCATCATGTCGCCGGCGGAATTCACCGCATGCAGCTCGATCAGTTTGCTCAGGCCCGACTCGCCCGCGCCGTGCGCATGGGTCGCGCGGCGCACACCTCGGGCCGCGCCGGTGAACGGCGTACGCAGCGCGCGACCGGCCGCGCGACCCGCCCGGCGAGCCCGATTGCCTCCGTACCGTGCGGCAGCCACCTGGACATATTGCCCCAACCCGCCCGATGGATGACGCTTTCTCCGGCCTGCCGCGCGGGGCGCACCGGCCTCGGCGGGCCGCCGCTGACATTTGCCGCTCCCGCGAGGGGTCGTACACCGTTGAAGGGGTAGCGTGTGTAGCGCGCCACCGGCGGTCGTTTTTGGCCGCGTGCCTCATTGCTGTCCCGCAGAATAGGACGTAAGAGGTGCGCTCGACCGAAACCGATCGGGCGCGGACGTCGACGCGGTCCCCAGGTCCGCTCCGCCCGCCCCCGGCCCCGCCGGTCGTCCGGACAGACAGGACAGCCTTGGCTGGCGCACTCGTGAGACGGCGTGGAAGAGAGAATCGATTCTTGTGAGTGCTGCGATGCGAAGCCGTACCCCTGACCGCCTGTGCGCCGAGGCGGTCGACCTTGCGCGGGCGGCGGCGGAGGAAACCGCGCTGCCCGGCATGGTCGGTGAGCATATCGACGCCGTCGCCGACGCCGACCGCGTCGTCACCCATCTCTTCGCCTGCAACGAACCCGGCTACCGGGGCTGGCGCTGGGCCGTGACGGTCGCCCGCGCCTCCCGCGCCAAGATCGTCACCCTCGACGAGGCCGTCCTTCTGCCCGGCCCCGACGCCCTCCTCGCACCCGAGTGGGTCCCCTGGAGCGAGCGGCTGCGGCCCGGCGACATGGGCCCCGGCGACCTCCTGCCCACCGAGGCCGAGGATCTGCGGCTGGAGCCGGGGTTCTCCGGCGAGGACGTGCCGCCGCCGAACTCGGTGGTGGCCGAGGGGATGGCCGCCGAGGTCGCCGACTCCGAGGAGGCGGACGTCGTCGCGGGCTCGCCCGCCGTCCAGCCGGCCCCCGCGCGCGGGGGAATCGCCGACCTCGCCGAAGAGCTGGGCATGCGGCGCGCCCGCGTGCTCTCCCGCTACGGCCTGCACGCCGCCGCCGACCGCTGGGAGGAGGCGTACGGCGCCAAGACCCCGATGGCCCAGGCGGCCCCCGCCACCTGCATGACCTGCGGCTTCCTGACCCCGCTCGCCGGCTCGCTGCGGCAGGCCTTCGGGGTGTGCGCCAACGAGTTCGCGCCGGCGGACGGACGCGTCGTCTCCCTCACCTACGGGTGTGGGGCGCACTCCGAGGCCGCCGTCATGCCGGCGCCGCCGCGGCCGGCCGCGCCGGTGCTGGACGAGACCGTCGTGGAGCCGGTGTCTTTGCGGCCTGAGCCGGGCGGGTCCGTGTCTGAGGCCGGGCCCGCTGAGGAGCTGGGCCACAGCTAGGCCGCGTTGCGGGTTTCCCCCGTTGCCGGGTGCGGCGCCGTGGTGGGTTTGCACGCCTTCGGCGGGCGGGGTGGGGGTTGGTCGTTGCGGTCGGCATTCCGTAGCGGGGGTGCGGCGACAGGCCTGCACGACTTCGTCGCTACGGCCTGCCGCCTCCCGTCCGTAGTCGCCCTACGGCCGGTGGGAGGTAGGTACAAACGACGGCCGCCGGGCGCAACTCCGGCGCAACCCGAGGTCAAGTCCCCCACTCAGGGATGGTCGCGAAACCGGCGGGAGGAGCCGGGCCGTAGGGACGAAGTCCTGGAGGACCGGCCCCGCACCCACCCCCACACGTTCGCGACCCACCCCACAACCTCCCCCGCTCCCGCCGCAGGCGGGCCCAGAACAACGGACGAGGCACGGCGCCGCACCCGGCAACGTGGGGCGCATCCCGGAGGGTAACGTCAGCCACAGACGAGACAAAGGGAGACGGATACGTGGCTGGTACGTCGTGGGTACGGGGCACCGCCGAAGGGGCTGACCCGTTCGGAACGGGGCGGCTACGCCGCGGCGTACTGGACGCCTGGGCGGCGTCGCCCGCCCGGTTCCGGGAGGATGCCAACGCCGAGGAGGACCTGGCGCTGGGCGGCTACCGCGACCGCCTCGCCGTCGAGCTGGCGCAGAACGCCGCCGACGCGGCGGCACGTGCCGGCGTCCCCGGCCGGCTGCGGCTGACCCTGCACCCGGCCGACGACACCGGCGCCGCCGTACTCGTCGCGTCCAACACCGGTTCCCCCCTGGACGCCACCGGCGTCGAGTCCCTCTCCACCCTGCGTGCCTCCGCGAAGCGGGAGCCGAGCGTGGCGGCGGGCGCGGTCGGCCGGTTCGGGGTCGGGTTCGCCGCGGTGCTGTCCGTCAGCGACGAGCCCGCGCTGGTGGGCCGTACCGGCGGCGTCCGCTGGTCGCTCGCCGAGGCCCGCGGGCTGGCCCAGGAGGTGGCCGCGCACAGCCCCGGCCTGGGTGGTGAGCTGCGCCGCCGCGACGGCCATGTACCGCTGCTGCGGCTCCCGCTGCCCGCGGAGGGCAGCGCGCCGGAAGGCTACGACACCGCGGTCGTGCTGCCGTTGCGCGACGGCGCGGCGCAGGATCTCGCCGAGCGGCTGCTGGCCGGAATCGACGCGGCGCTGCTGCTCACCCTGCCGGGCCTGGCCGAGGTCGTCATCGAGACCCCGGAGGGCGTACGCGAACTGAGGCGCCGTCAGGACGGTGACCACGTCCTGATCGAGGACAGCGAGCGCGGCGCCACCCGCTGGCGGGTGGTCACGGACGGCGGCCCGCTGGAGCCGGCGCTGCTCGCGGACCGGCCCGTCGAGGAGCGGCTGCGCCCGGCGTGGTCGGTGACCTGGGCGGTGCCGGTGGACAAGGAGGGCGCGCCGGTACGGCCGTCGACCGCTGCGGTGGTGCATGCGCCGACGCCGACGGACGAGCCCCTGGGCCTGCCCGCGCTGCTGATCGCGTCGTTCCCGCTGGAGCCGACGCGCCGGCATGTCGCGCCGGGCCCGCTGACCGACTTCCTGGTGGGCCGCGCGGCCGCCGCGTACGCGACGCTGCTGCGCGACTGGCAGCCGGTCTCCGTCGGCACCCTCGACCTGGTTCCGGGCCCCCTGGGCAAGGGCGGCCTGGACGGCGAACTGCGCCGCCAGGTGCTGGAGCTGCTGCCCCAGGTCCGTTTCCTGCCGAGTGCCGGCACGCCCGGCGAGCCGGAGAAGCCGTCCGAGTGGGACGAGGACGTCGAGGCCGCCGCCGAGCGCTTCGTCCTGCGCCCGGTGGACGCGGAACTGCTGGAGGGCGCCGGCGCGGCCACCGTGGCCGTCCTGGCGGAGCTCTTCCCCAGCCTGCTGCCGGCCGGCCTGGAACGGCGGCCGGAGCTGCGGGCGTTGGGCGTGGAGCGGGTGCCGCTCGGCGAGATGGTCGACCGGCTGGCGGGCGTGGAGCGGGCGCCCGGCTGGTGGTGGCGCCTGTACGACGCGCTGGCCGGTACGGACCCGGACCGGCTGAGCGGACTGCCGGTGCCGCTGGCGGGCGCGGCGGGTCAGGGCCCCGGCGGGGCGAGTGGCACCGTACGCACCACGATCGGCCCGCGTCAGGTGCTGCTGCCGCTGCCCGGCGGCGGCCCGTACGAGAACGGTGACACCGAGGCCCGCCACCGCACCCTCGCCCGCCTCGGCCTGAAGGTCGCGCACCCGGACGCCGTCCACCCGCTGCTGGAGAAGCTCGGCGCCACGCCGGCCTCCCCGCGCGCGGTCCTCATCACGCCCCAGGTGCGGGCGGCCGTGGAGAATTCCCTCGATGCCGACGAGGACGCCTACGACGTCTTCGCGGAGGAGCTCGGCGGTGGCCTCGGCGCGCCGCTGGGCGCCGAGGAACTGGCCGAGGCGGTCCTCGGCCTGGTCCGCGACGCCAGCCTCGCCCCCGGCGACGAGCCGTGGCTGGGTGCTCTCGCGCTGCCGGACGACGAGGGGGAGCTGGCCCCCGCCGGCGAGCTGGTGTACCCCGGCAGCCCCTTCGAGCGCGTCATTCGTGAGGGCGAACTGGCCGCCTGCGACGCCGAGTTGGCCGAGCGCTGGGGCGAACAGCCCCTGACGGCCGTCGGCGTCCTGGCCGACTTCGCCCTGGTCCGCGCCGCCGACGTCGTCCTCGACCCGGACGAACTCGAGCCGCGCGACGGGGACTTCGCCGAGCCCGACGACCCGGGGCTCCTCGACGCCGTGGACGTCTGGTGCGAGGACATCCTCGACGCGCTGCCCGACACCCCCGTACCGCCCGTGGTGACGGAACTGATCGCGGTCCGCGACCTGGACCTGGTCGACGACGACTGCTGGCCGCAGGTCCTCGCCATGCTCTCCCAGCCGCCCCTCCGCGATGCCCTCACCACTCCCGTACGGGTCCTCCTTCCCGACGGCACCACGGAATCCGTACGCCCCTACACGGCCTGGTGGCTGCGCGGCCACCCCGTACTGGACGGCCGCCGCCCCGCCGGCCTGCGCTCGGCCGGCGGCGACCCGCTCCTGGCCGGTCTGTACGAGTCCGCCGACGCGGGTGAGGTCGACGCCCAGGTCCTGCGCGCCCTCGGCGTGCGCACCTCGTTGGCGGCGCTGCTGGACGAGCCCGGCGGCGCGGCGGAACTCCTCGCCCGCCTCGCCGACCCGGACGTGACCGTCGGAGCCGCCCAACTCCACGCCCTCTACGGCGCGTTGACGGATCTCGACCCCGACGGTGTCACCCTTCCCGACGAGCTGCGGGTCGTCCTCGACGGCGAGATCCAGGTGGTGGACGCCGGCACCGCGGTGGTCGCCGACGCCCCCGACCTGATGCCCCTCGCCACCCGCCTGCCCCTCCTCCCGGTCCGCCCCTCCCACGCCGCCGAGCTGGCCGAACTCCTCCAGGTCCGCCGCCTGAGCGAGGCGGTCACCGCCGAGGTCCGCTCGACGGGTGTGGAGCACGAAGTCCCCGAAGCGGTACGGGTCCTGCTCGGCCCCGCCACCCCCGCCTCGTACCTCGAGCACGAGGCGCTGACGCTGGCGGACGGCACGGAACTGGACTGGCGCTGGACCCCGGACGCCACCCTGCACGCCGCCACCCTGGAGGGCGTCGCCGCCGGCCTCTCCTGGGCCGCCGCCCAGTGGCCCCGCCGCTTCGAGGTCGCGGCACTGCTGGAGGACCCGGAGCGGGGGGAGGAGCTGGCGGAGGCGCGGTGGTTCGACTGACCGGCGGGCAACCGGCTTGTCCGGAGGCCCCGTCGCGGTGTGCCAGGGAGCCTCTTCTTGTTCGATGCGGGCGTCAGTCCGAGCTGAACTTCTTCACCAGCGCCCAGATGACGACGATCACGCCGACACCCAGGATCAGCCACTCCCACCAGTCCATGACGCCGTCGCTGGTCCCGTGACTGCCGCCGTAGTGGTGCGAGTGGTGGTGGCCGCGGGCCAGGATTTCGTACGTCACATCCCCCGACATCAGCTTCATGGGGAGGGACCATCGGGGGAGTCCGGCCGCCGCGCCACCCTTACGGACGGGCGGTCAGCCCCCAAAGCAGCGGGTGTCGCCGCCGCCCTGCGGCTGAAGTCATGCGAAGAGGGGAACCGACGTGCCGAATGAGCCCGACTGGGAGACCGGTGACGGGGTGATCGACATCCGTGATCCGGCCCAGATCGACGCCGCCTTCGACCGGGGCGAGCGGCATGTGGGCACGGCCGTCATCGGAATGGTGCTGCACGGCGATGATGTCGCCGTGCTCGCACCCCGGGTGGAGCGCGCGATGCTCTCACCGGATCCGAAGGTGCGCCAGCTGGGGTTCGTGGCGGCGGGCGACATGGCCCGCCTGTACTTCACGCTCAGCCCAGGGATTTATGCGGCGCTGCGTGCGGAAGGGCTCGGTGGCGTTGCTGAAGACGCCATCAGGGACACGCTGACGTTCATCCCCCGGCGGCAGTTGCCGTGGTGGATGCGGCGTCTGAATCTGTGGCTGTCGGTACGCGACACCGTGGAGGGCCGCTTGTTGAGGCTCCGGGACTTCCTCGAGCCGGCGACGGACGCGGTGAAGGCGGTATGCGGGAAGGCGCGTCGTAAGAAGACCCCATGACAGACCCCGGCTCGCGAAGCCGTGTACTCGTCCTTGAGGCACCGTCAGGGCCTCAGGGTGGCGATCACGCCGATGCCGACGACCACCACAGCCGCCATTCGCGCTCCGCAGTCCGACGACGCCCGACTGTTGCCCTGGGCGGGCGTCGACGGGAAGCCCTGCTATCTCCTCGGCGGCGACGGCGCCGGTTACGTGTCCCGTATCGCCGACGACATCGAGCGGCTCCAGCTCACCATGGCGGACGACCTTCTCGACCACGCGGACTACCTGCTCGCCGACCACCACGCCGCCACAACCAGGGAACTGCGCTTCCTGGCCCGTGGGTTGACCGACGTGCTGCGTGACGTGCGCCGCATCACTGAGAGCCGGGGCGCGCGGCTGCCGGTGCGGACAAGCGCGCAGAGGGACGGGTAGCGCCACGCACGTCATAGCCGCGCCGTAACCGGCGGGCCGGGTTCCTCGCCACCGGGCCCACTGATGACGATAATTAGGGCATACGTTTGCCCCTCCCTTGCTCTCCCTTTAACCGCGTCTGATGGGCTGGCGCAGCTAGCGCTGAGGGGGGATCAGTATGGCTATTGAGCTGCCTGAACAGGTAGTGACGTTCCTCCAGTTCATCGGGGTGAACTGGCCGAACGTCAACGAGGACAAGGTCCGGGAATTCGCCTCCCATGTCCGGGATTTCGCGCAGAAGGTGGATGACACCCACAAGGACTCCACCGCGACGATCAAGCAGCTGGAAGACGTGTATCAGGGCGCGTCGTACGAGGCGCTGCTGGCCAAGTGGGCGCAGATGTCCGACGGCCACATGACGGAGCTGGTCAACGCTTGTCACACGGTGGCGTCCGCGCTGGACATTGCGGCGGACACGATCGTGGCGATGAAGCTGGAGGCGATCGCCGAGCTGACCGTGCTGGCGATCACGTTCGTGGCCGACCAGGCCGCCGCGGTCGCCACTCTCGGTGCTGCGGAGGCGGCCATGGCGCTGATCGTGGCGGCGGCCGAGAAGCTCATGGACTTCCTGGTGCAGCAGCTGGAGCAGTACATCATCGCCCAGGTCATCGAGGCGGCGATCGACCCGCTGGTGGAGACGGTCAGCAAGGCCGTCAGCGGCATGGTCTTCCAGGCCGCCGAGTCCGCGCTCGGCGTCTCCGCCGGCGGTGGGGGGCAGGGCTTCTCCATCCATCCGGAGCAGCTGCACGCACGCGCTGAACGGCTGCGGGGGCATGCGGAGAAGGTGGCGTCGCACGCCTCCGAATTCGAAACGAAGGCTGCGGGGGTCAGCTTCGAATGAGCAATCCGATCGTCAAGGCGCTGGAGAACGGCGCGCAGAAGCTGGGCAAGGCCCTGGCCAAGGACGCCAGCAAGGCCGTCCAGGACGTGTATCACGGGGCGGGCGACCGCCTGAAGAAGGTCGCCCGCAACCACTCCGAGAACGACGCCAAACACGCCGCGGAACTCGACAAGCTCCTCAAGGGCCGCAAGGAGGACATGCCGCACGCGCCGCACGGCACGGGTGGCGGCGGTGGCCGACCGGCGGGTGGTGGCCGGTCCGGCGGGGCTCGCGCGGAGTCCGAGGCCGGGCACGACAACGACGGCACCCGCCAGCACGAGGGCATGTGCACCAATGGCACTGACCCGGTCGACCTGGCCACGGGCAGGGTGTTCCTGCCCCAGACCGATATCTCCCTGCCCGGTGCCTTGCCGCTGACGTTCACGCGTAAATACGAGTCCTCGACCCGTATCGGACGGCACATCGGACCGTCGTGGTCCTCCACGGTCGACCAACATCTGGAGATTGACGACGAGGGCATCGTCTTCGTCACCGAGACCGGCATGCTGCTGCGCTACCCCACTCCGGAGACAGGTGAGCGGGTATTGCCGCAGCACGGCCCGCGCTGGCCACTGATGCGCACCCTCCAGGGCGACTGGGCCGTCAACGAACCCGAGACCGGTCACACCCGCTACTTCAGCGACGCCCTGCATGCCCCGGGCATCGCCCTGCCCGACGAGATCACGGATCGCAACGGCCACCGCATCACCTTCGACTACGCCGACGAGACCGGCATCCCGTTCGCCATCCGCCACAGCTCCGGCTACGAACTCAAGCTGACCTGCGACGAAGATGGCCGCCTCACCGCCTTGCACTTGACCGGTGCTGCTGACGACGGCACGGACCAGCTCATCAGGTCATTCGAACACGACGACGACGGCGACCTCACCACCGTCACCAACTCCACGGGCGCCGTGACCCGGTTCGAGTACGATACCGACCACCGGATGACCGCCTGGGTCGATTCCAACGACTTCCGTTACGAGTACACCTACGATCACCGCCACCGCTGCACCACTCAGTCCGGCACTGAGGGGCACGTGGCGAACCGGTTCACTTACGGCGAGCCCGATGCGGAGACCGGTCACCGCATCAACACGCTCACCGACGGACAGGGTGGTGTCACCCGGTACGTCTTCAATGAGCGGCTCGAGGTCGTGGCGATCAGCGACCCGCTCGGCAACACCTCGCGCACCGCGTATGACATGCACGACAACCCCGTGCAGATCACCGACCCGCTGGGCGGTATCACGCACCTGACGCATGATGAGCACGGTCACCTTCTCCACGTCATCCGTCCGGACGGCTCCACCACCTCTGCCACCTACACCGACCTCGGCCTTCCGGCGGAGGTCACCAGTGCGGACGGCCAGACCGTCCGTCAGGAGTACGACGCCCAGGGCAACCGGACTGCTGTTACCGACCCAGCGGGCCACACCACCCGCTTCGTCTACGACGGGCAGGGGCACGTCACCTCGGTCACCGACCCGCTAGGAAACACCACTCGCATCGAGTGCGACCAAGCAGGGCTCCCTCTCGCCGTCACCGACCCTCTCGGTGCTGTCACGCGCTTCGGCCGTGACCGGTCCGGCCGCACCACCTCCGTCACCGACCCGCTCGGCCACATCACCCGCTACCAGTGGACCCCCGAGGGCCATCTCGCGACCCGTATCAACCCGGACGCCACTCAGGAAGCCTGGGTCTACGACGGTGAGGGCAACTGCACCTCGCACACCGACCCCATGGGTCGGATCACCACACTCGAGTACGGGCACTTCGACCGGTTGAAGGCGCGTACCGACCCGGACGGGGCGCGCTATCAGTTCGTGCACGACACCGAGCTGCAGCTGATGAAGGTCACCAATCCCCAGGGCCTTACCTGGCGATATGAGTACGACGCAGCGGGCCACCTGATCTCGGAGACGGACTTTGACGGCCGTACTCAGGCGTACACCCACGATGCGGCCGGCCGGCTGATCTCACGGACCACGGCACTCGGCCACACGATCCGCTTCACCTACGACGCATTGGGACGCACTGTCACCACGGACGTCGACGGTGAGGTGACCACCTACCGGTACGACGCTGCCGGGCGCACGACCCAGATCATCGCCCCGGACAGCGAACTCATCTACAGCCACGACGAGTTCGGACGGGTTGTCGCCGAGACGGTGAACGGCCGCACCACCACATTCAGACACGATGCCTTGGGCCGTCGAATATCCCGCACCACTCCCACCGGCGTGGTGAGTCAGTGGACCTACGATGCGGCAGGGCAATGTACGGGACTTGATGTCTCCGGCCGGACTATGGCCTTCACGCACGACGCGCTCGGCCAGGAAATCTCGCGGAACCTCGGCGACATCACGTTCGCCCACACCTACGACGCCTGCGGCCGCATCACCGGCCGGCAGGTCACCTCGGCCGCTGAATCCATCCAGCATCGCGCGTACGCCTACCGCGCTGACGGCAACCTCATCGGCATCGACGACCATCTCAACGGGCCCCGCCGCTTCGAACTCGACACCGCCGGTCGGGTCACCGCCGTCTCTGCCCACAACTGGGCCGAGACCTACGCCTACGACGCGGCCGGCAACCAGACCCACGCCACCTGGCCCGACCGCCACCCGGCTTCCGAGGCCCGGGGCGAGCGTACCTACACCGGCACCCGACTGAACCGCGCGGGGGATATCCGCTACGAATACGACGCAGCTGGCCGCACCACCCTGCGCCAGAAGACCCGCCTTTCCCGCAAGCCTGATACCTGGCGCTACACCTGGGATGCGTGCGACCGTCTGATCGGCTGTACCACCCCCGACGGCACCAGCTGGAGGTACACCTACGATCCCCTCGGCCGCCGCTCGTCGAAACAGCGTCTCGCCGACGACCAGCAAACCGTCGTGGAGCAGGTGGACTTCACCTGGGACGGGGCCGTCCTCTGTGAACAGACCACCACAGGCGGTATGACCCTCACCTGGGATCACCAAGGGTTCGTCCCACTGATCCAGCGGGAACGCAAACACCTCTCCGACACAGAGGTCGCCGAACGCTTTTTCGCGATTGTCACCGACCTTGTCGGTACGCCCACCGAGCTTCTCGATGAACAGGGCCACATAGTCGCCCGCACCCGAACCACGCTGTGGGGCTCCACGGCGTGGAGCGCTGACGCGACCGCCCACACTCCGCTCCGCTTCCCCGGGCAGTACTTCGACCCCGAAACCCAACTCCACCACAACTACTTCCGGACCTACGACCCCGAAACCGCCCGCTACCTCACTCCAGACCCCCTCGGGCTCGGACCTGCTCCCAACCCGGCGACATACGTCATCAACCCCCATACTTGGAGTGACCCGTTCGGACTTTCCCCGGAGGGCGAGCACGAGTGGGCCGATCCGGCAGATATTAATTTCTCTCAGCGTACGATTTCCAAGCACGACTACGCCGACCAAATGCGGTCGGGGGAATGGGACTGGGAACGCCCCGGGACGGCGCTCAACGTAATGGAAGTCGACGGTCAGCTCATCAGTCATGACAATCGGCGGCTTGATGCGGCGCGTGAAGCTGGGAAGCCTGTTACGATTAACAGGGTCAATCCCAATGATCCATATCCTCCATCGGGCAAGGGCCTCACGTGGGGTGAAGAGTTCCACCGCCGAAGGCATAGGGCCGCAAATAGGGATGAAAATGGTG
This sequence comes from Streptomyces sp. NPDC048483, assembly GCF_040651455.1. NCBI lineage: Bacteria > Bacillati > Actinomycetota > Actinomycetes > Kitasatosporales > Streptomycetaceae > Streptomyces > Streptomyces sp. NPDC048483. The sequence continues at coordinate 46,298 of NZ_JBEZJZ010000045.1, read as the reverse complement.
TTCCGGTTCCTCCCCAGGGACTTCAGGAGAGGCCGGCAGATACGTATGAGTCGCCCAGAAAAAAGAAAAGGTGCAAGAAGAAATGAGCGCTATCGAACGTCTTTGGGCGGACTACAACATGCCCGACGGTGATGCGCTGCATTTCGCCGATGGGCGCTCATACGACATCGCCCTCGATTCTGATGCGCCAGCCGGCATGCGGATCGAGGAGGCTTTTGATCTCGAAGAGGATCTTGCGGAGGACCCGGATGCGGTAAGCGATGTCGATTGGCATACGGTGGTCCCGTTGGGGGATGGAGGATTTCTATGGGGGGGAGATGGGCCCCATGGATCGAATGGCTTCTGCGCGAGAGTGAATGCCGATCGCACTCTCGTCTGGGCGATCTTCCTCCACGTGTCAAACCCGCTCACAGAGATCTCCCTGTCGGGAAGCACCGCCGTATTTCGTTCCACTTCCGGGGTATCGATCACCGTGGATATCGATGATCCACTGCGTTCGGGAGCTGTTTAGCCTTCCTCAGCCTCAATGTTTTGTGACGGCTCGCCAGTTCATCTGGCGGGCCGTTTCGGCTGGGTTGGCCACCGATAGCACGGCCTATAAGGCTGCCGCTGTTGATGGGACTGGACCCGTCCGGAGGCAGTGCTCAACGTAATGGAAGTCGACGGTCAGCTCATCGGTCATGACAACCGGCGGCTTGATGCGGCACGTGAAGTTGGGGAGCCCGTTACGATTAACAGGGTCAATCCAATGACCCATACCCTGCATCGAGCAAGGGTTGTACGTGGAGTGAAGAGTTTACCGTCGAAGGAATAAGCCAGAAAACAGGGATGCAAGCGGGGTTCCGGTTCCTCCCCAGGGGCTTCAGGAGGGGTCGCCCGCCTACGTATGAGTCGCCGAGAAAAAGGAGAAGGTGCAGGAAGAAATGAGCGCGATTGAACGCCTCTGGGCGGACTACACCATGCCGGACCTGGACGCGCTGCATTTCGCTGATGGGCGCTCCTACGACGTCTTCCTCGATTCCGATGTGCCAGCCGGTATGCGGATCGAGGAGGCCTTCGATCTCGAAGAGGTGTTCGCGGAGGACCCGGACTGGGGGGTAAGCCGGGTCGATGGGCAGACCGTGGTCCCTTTGGAGGATGGCGGAGTTCTCTGGGGAGGCGATGGGCCTCATGGATCGAACGGCTTCTGCGCACGGCTGAATGCCGATCTCACCCTCGTCTGGGCGATCTTCCTTCAGGTGTCAAACCCTCTCAGGGAGATCTCCCTGTCGGGAAGCACCACCGTATTCCGTTCCACTTCCGGTGTGTCGATCACCGTGGATATCGACGACCCGCTCCGATCCGGAGCGGCGTAGCCCTGCCGTAAGCGTCGGCCGCGCCCAGCCGAAGGGCGCCGGTCCGCTCATGACGAGCCAGCCGGCGCCCAGGTTAAACGGGTGGTTTCTCAGGTCAGTTGGTGAACTTCTTCACGAAGCTCCAGAGGATGGCGATCACGCCGATGGCGAGGATCACCCACATCCACCATTCCATCGGGCCGCTGCTGCCGTCGCCGCTGCCGCCGTAGTGGCCGCCGCCGTGGTGGCCCCTGGCCAGGATTTCGTACTTCAGGTCCCCCGCGAGAGATGTCATGGGCATGGAGCGTAGGGGGAAGCGGGCGGAACTGCCAATTCTTCAGGCGGGGAACCTGCTTCCCACCCAGCGCCAGGTGATCTCCAGCAGTACGGCGGCGAGGGCGGCGATGGCCACGGCGGCCCAGGGCATGGTCGTGCCGACCAGGCGGAGGTCGAAGAAGCGTTGCAGCCAGGGGGTGGCCAGGACGATCACGAAGCCCAGACCCATCGTCAGGACCAGGGCGATCCGCCACCAGGTGTACGGGCGGGCGATGATCGTGAGGACCCAGATGGCGGCGAGGAAGAGAGTCAGGGTGGCGGCGCTGGTTTCGGCGGGGAGGGCGCCAGGGCCGGTGTAGTAGTGGCGGGCCAGGAGGTAGGTGGTGAAGGCGGCGGTGCCGGTGATGAGGCCGGAGGGGATGGCGTAGCGCATGACGCGGCGGACGAAGTGGGGGCGGGCGCGTTCCTTGTTGGGGGCCAGGGCCAGGAAGAAGGCCGGGACGCCGATGGTCAATGTCGACAACAGCGTCAGGTGGCGCGGTAGGTACGGGTACGGGATCTGCCAGCAGGCGACCAGGACGGCGAGGAGGACCGAGTAGACGGTCTTGGTGAGGAAGAGGGTGGCTACCCGGGTGATGTTGCCGATGACGCGGCGGCCCTCGGCGACGACCGAGGGGAGGGTGGCGAAGCTGTTGTTCAGGAGGACGATCTGGGCCACGGCGCGGGTCGCCTCGGAGCCCGCGCCCATGGAGACGCCGATGTCCGCGTCCTTGAGGGCGAGGACGTCGTTGACGCCGTCGCCGGTCATCGCGACGTTGTGGCCGCGGGACTGGAGGGCGGTGACCATGTCCCGTTTCTGCTGCGGGGTGACCCGGCCGAAGACCGTGCCGGCGTCGAGGGCGGTGGACATGGCGGCGGGCTCGGTGGGGAGGGTGCGGGCGTCCACGGGGGCGTCGGAACCGGGGAGGCCCAGGTGGGCGGCCACCGCGCCGACCGACACCGCGTTGTCGCCGGAGATGACCTTGGCGTGGACGCCCTGGTCGGCGAAGTAGCGCAGGGTGTCGGAGGCATCGGGGCGCAGGCGCTGTTCGAGGACGACGAGGGCGGCCGGGCGGACCTCGCGGGCGACCTCGGGGTCGTCCAGGGCCTGGTCGGTGCCGGCGAGGAGGAGGACGCGCAGGCCCTGGGCGTTGAGGTCGTCGATCTCGGCCAGGGTGTGGTCGCCCGGTGGCAGGAGGACGTCCGGGGCGCCCAGGAGCCAGGTGGTGTGGTCGCCGTCGGGGGCGGTGAGGGAGGCGCCGCTGTATTTGCGGGCGGAGGAGAAGGGGAGCGTTGACGTGCAGGTCCAGGGCCCGTCCGGGGACGCGGGGTAGGCGTTGATGATGGCCTGGAGCGAGGCGTTGGGGCGGGGGTCGCAGGCGCCCAGGGCGGCCAGTACGTGACGGATGTACGGCTCCTCGGCGCTGTTGCGCGGGCGGAGCTCGCGGACGTCCATGCCGCCCTCGGTCAGGGTGCCGGTCTTGTCGAGGCAGACCACATCGACCCTGGCCAGGCCCTCGATGGCGGGAAGCTCCTGGACCAGGCACTGCTTACGGCCGAGGCGGATGACGCCGATGGCGAAGGCCACGGACGTGAGGAGCACCAGGCCCTCGGGGATCATCGGGACGATGCCGGCGACCATGCGGCGGATCGCTTCGTCGCCCGGAAGCCCGAGGGTGAACAGGTGGCTGAGGATGAGGCCGAGGGCGGTGGGGACCATCATCCAGGTCACGTATTTGAGGATCTGGCTGATGCCGGTGCGCAGTTCGGAGTGGACGAGCGTGAACCGGCTGGCCTCCTCGGCGAGCTGGGCGGCGTAGGCCTCGCGGCCGACCTTGGTGGCGGTGAAGGCGCCGCTGCCCGCGACGACGAAGCTGCCGGACATCATCCGCTCGCCGGGCTTCTTGAGGAGCGGGTCGGCCTCGCCGGTCAGGAGGGACTCGTCGATCTCCAGGCCGTCGGTCTCCAGGACCTCGCCATCGACGATGACCTTGTCGCCGGGGCCGAGCTCGATGACGTCGGAGAGGACCACCTCGGAGGTGGCGATCTCGGCCGCCGTCCCGTCGCGGCGTACGGTCGGGCGGGCCTCGCCGATTACCGCCAGGTTGTCCAGGGTCCGCTTGGCGCGCAGCTCCTGGACGATGCCGATGCCCGTGTTGGCGACGATGACGAAGCCGAACAGGCCGTCCTGGATCGGGCCGACGACCAGGATGATCGCGAAGAGGACGCCGATGATCGCGTTGAAGCGGGTGAAGACATTGGCCCGGATGATGTCGACAGTGGAGCGGGAGGAGCGTACGGGGACGTCGTTGACCTCGCCCCGGGCCACCCGCTCGGCGACCTCGGCGGAGGTCAGGCCGGGGTGGGCCGCTTCGGGGACGGGCCGCCTGTCACCCGGTCCGGGGTCGTTGACCTCGGTCTGCGCCCGATGCGTCATGCCTCGACGGTACGGGGGGAACGGGTTCGGCACCCGCCGGCGACTCTTGGGCCCTGTCCGGTGGATCAGGGCCCGGTGGCTCAGGGCGGGAAGGCCTAGGCGGGATCGTTCGCCGCGGTCTGCTTGAGGGCGGCGTCCCGCTTGATGGCCGCGTCGCGCCTGCGGACGTACCAGATGCCGAGCAGGCCGAGGCCGCCGCCGGCCAGGCAGGTCCAGACCCACTTGGTCAGGTCGTGGTCGGCGAACCAGCTGTAGAAGGGGATCTGGGCCAGGAAGAGCGCGAACCAGATGACGGTGCCGCCGATGATCGTGCCGACGACGGGTCCTTCGAGGGGCGCCGGGGCCGCGCGCAGTTCGGACTTCTTCCACATGAGGGTCAGCTTACGGGGCCGTCGCCGGCGGCCTCCGTGCCTCCCCTCCCGGGTGGTGGGGGTGCGCCCGAGGCCGTACGCCGCACGGTTCTACGCGCGGAGATAGCGATCAACGGATTGTTTATTCATACTGAACCTTTCTGGATCTGGCGGGTTTGGATCGTTGATTCATCCAATCTGATCCGGTTGATTGTGTTTGTGCTCGTGTTTGTGTCTGTGTTCGTGTCCCTGGCCCTGTCCCCGTTCGTGTTCCGGGCTCGTGGGCCCCTGCGCCTGATCCAAGGCCCGTACGACTGAGGTCCCGCATGCCCCCCTCGGCCACCACGCCGGTCGACGCCCTTAAAGACCCGGCTCCGAAGCCGCCCAAGAACGGCTTCGACCGTTTCTTCAAGATTTCCGAGCGGGGGTCGACGGTGAGCCGCGAACTCCGCGGCGGCCTGGCGACATTCTTCGCGATGGCCTACATCATCGTGCTGAACCCGATCATCCTCGGCGCCGGAGTCGACAAGTTCGGCCACCACCTCGACAACGGCCAGCTGGTCACCGCCACCGCGCTGATGGCCGGGCTGACCACCGTGCTGATGGGCTTGATCGGCAACGTCCCGATCGCCATCGCCGCCGGCCTCGGCATCAATGCCGTCGTCTCGCTCCAGCTCGCCCCCAAGATGAGCTGGCCGGACGCGATGGGCATGGTCGTCCTCGCCGGTCTGGTGCTGATGATCCTGGTCGCCTCGGGGCTGCGGCAGCGGGTGATGGACGCGATCCCCAACGGGCTGCGCCGGGCCATCGCCATCGGCATCGGCATGTTCATTTCGCTGGTCGGCCTGGTCGACGCCGGCTTTGTGACCCGTAACCCGGACGCCGCACACACCACCGTGCCGATGAGCCTGGGCCAGGGCGGCCAGCTCCAGGGCTGGCCGGTGCTGGTGTTCGTGCTCGGCGTGGCGCTGATGTTCTTCCTGACCGTACGGAAGACCAAGGGCGCGATCCTCATCGGCATGGTGACGATGGCGGTGGTCGCGATCATCATCAACGCCCTCGTCGACATCCCGGACGCGGCATGGGGACTGGCCGTCCCCAACCTCCCGGACCAGGTCATCGGTGCGCCGGACTTCGGCCTGATCGGCCACATCAGCCTCTTCGGCGGCTTCAAGGAAGTCGGCGTGCTGACCGGCTGCCTGTTCGTCTTCACGGTGCTGCTGTCCGGCTTCTTCGACGCGATGGGCACCATCATCGGCGTCGGCGAGGAGGCCGGGCTGACCGACAAGGACGGCAATCTGCCGGGCATGGGCCGGATCCTGATGGTGGACGGCATCGCGGTCGCGGCCGGCGGCGCCGGTTCCGCCTCCGCCAACACCTGCTTCGTGGAGTCCACGGCCGGTGTGGGCGAGGGCGCGCGTACGGGCCTCGCCAACCTGATGACCGGCGGGCTCTTCCTGCTCGCGCTGATCTTCACTCCGCTGGCGACGGTCGTCCCGTCCCAGGCCGCGACGCCCGCACTGCTCGTCGTCGGCTTCCTGATCCTGGCCTCGAACGTCAAGGACATCGACTGGGGCGACTTCACCGTCGGCATCCCGGCGTTCCTGACGATGATCTCGATGCCGTTCACGTACAGCATCACCAACGGCATCGGCATCGGCGTGCTGTCGTACATCCTGCTGCGCACGGCGACCGGCCGGTTCAAGCAGATCCCGTGGCTGCTGGACGCGGTCGGACTCTGCTTCCTCGTCTACTTCCTGCTGCATCCCATCGAGCAGGCGCTGGGCGTGAAGTGACCCGCACGAACGGCCGTTACGGCTACAACGGCGGCGCCTCGTAGAAGCGCTCCGTCTCGTCGACCGACGTCTTGAAGCGTTCGTCGAAGTCATCGCGGATGAGCGTCCGGACCACGTAGTCCTGGACGCTCATTCCGCGTTTTGCGGCGTGCTGCCGAATGCGCTCCAGCAGCTCCCCGTCGACGCGCAGACTGAGCACTCTCGATCCCATAGGGACACGCTCCCGGTACGAGCCGGTCAGGCGGGCCGCTTTCGGCTGCGTCCTCACCCATATGGGTGAGTGAGGGGGATCTCCTGGGCGAGAGCGCGGGGAGCCGCTCGCGGCTTTACTTAGAAAAGGTAATGAGTTATGCTAACGACCATGCCGGAACTGTCCAGCGGCGCCGATGCTGCTGCCGTGAGCGAGCTGCGGGGCGCCGTCATGCGCCTGTCCCGTCGGCTCAAGAATCAGCGGGTCGACGAGTCGCTGAGCCCTACCGAGATGTCGGTGCTGGGCACCCTGGCCCGGTGCGGCCGCGCCACGCCGGGGGAGCTGGCCCGTAAGGAGCATGTGCAGCCGCCGTCGATGACGCGCATCGTGGCCATGCTGGAGGCCAAGGGACTGGTCCGGCTGGAGCCGCACCCCGACGACCGGCGCCAGAAGGTCGTCACACAGACGGAACAGGCCGAGGCGATGCTCGAAGAGAGCCGCCGCAAGCGCAATGCCTGGCTCGCCGAGCTGGCCTCCGGGCTGGACGACGACGAGTGGGCGAAGGTCCGGGCCGCGGCTCCCGTACTGGAGAAACTCGCACAGCTGTAAAAACCCAGGCCGAGGAGGCGAACCCACTTTGAGTACGGGATCCGGAGCACACTCCGCCCCCGCACCGAACTCCGACCACGACACGGTTTCCGACGACGCGACCGCGACCACCCCGGGCACCATCCCCGCCCCGGGTATCGCCGCAGGCCCCGCCGCCACACCGCGCACGGGCACGTTCAGTTCGCTCCGCATACGCAACTACCGACTCTTCGCCACCGGCCAGGTGGTGTCCAACACCGGCACCTGGATGCAGCGCATCGCCCAGGACTGGCTGGTCCTGAGCCTGACCGGCTCGTCCGCAGCGGTCGGCATCACCACGGCGCTGCAATTCCTTCCGATGCTGCTCTTCGGGCTGTACGGCGGCGTGATCGCCGACCGCTTCGCCAAGCGCAAGCTGCTGCTCGTCACCCAGTCCGCGATGGGGCTGACCGGCCTGGCCCTCGCCGTCCTCACCCTCAGCGGTCAGGTGCAGGTGTGGCACGTCTATCTGGTCGCCTTCGTACTCGGCCTGGCCACCGTCGTCGACAACCCCGCCCGGCAGGCGTTCGTCTCCGAGATGGTCGGCCAGGACGACCTCCGCAACGCCGTCAGCCTCAACTCCGCCAACTTCCAGTCCGCCCGGCTGATCGGCCCGGCGGTCGCGGGTGTGCTGATCACCGCCCTGGGCAGCGGCTGGGCGTTCCTCTTCAACGGCCTGTCCTTCGTGGCGCCGGTCATCGGCCTGCTGATGATGCGCACGTCCGAGCTGCACAAGGTCACCCCCGTCGCACGCGGCAAGGGCCAGCTCCGGGAGGGCCTGCGGTATGTCTCCGGGCGCCCCGAGCTGATCTGGCCCATCGTCCTGGTCGGCTTCATCGGCACCTTCGGCTTCAACTTCCCGATCTGGCTGACCGCCTTCGTCTACCACGTCTTCCATGCCGGCGCCGGTACGTATGCCCTGTTCAACGGCCTGCTGGCGGCCGGCTCCCTGATCGGCGCCCTGCTCGCGGCCCGGCGCGCCGGCTCCCGGCTGCGGCTGCTGGTCGGCGCGGCGATGGTCTTCGGCGTCCTGGAGATCGCGGCCGCGCTCGCCCCGTCCTTCTGGATCTTCGCGGTGCTGCTGGCCCCCATCGGCATGGCCGGCCTGACGATCAATGTCACCGCCAACTCCAGCGTCCAGATGGCCACCGATCCGCTGATGCGTGGCCGGGTGATGAGCCTGTTCATGATGGTCTTCATGGGCGGTACCCCACTCGGCGCCCCGCTGGTCGGCTGGGTCACCGACACCTTCGGCGCCCGGATCGGTTTCGTGGCCGGCGGCGTGATCTCCGCCGGCGCCGCGGCGGCCATCGGCCTGATCCTCGCCCGGGTGGGCGGCCTGCGGCTGAAGATCGATCTGCGGCGGGGACGGCAGCATGTCGCGTTTGTGGCGCGGGGGGTGCCGGGGGCTTCGGGTGCCGCGGGTACGGCCGGTGCCTCGGGTGCGTCGGCTGCTTCTGGTGTGCCCGCTGCGGGAGCCACGGCTGCCGTGGTGGCCGCACGGGCCGCCCGACCCGGCGGAGCCGGGGATTCCGGCGAGTCCGGGGATTCCCCCGAGCGGCGGGTCGCTGTGACGGCCTGACCGTTCGCTGCCCGTCCGCTGCGCTTTGCCTGGGCCGACGTGTCGGGGTTTCCCGCCGTTTCGCCTGCGGCGGGCTGTTGCCGCTTGCGCGGGGCTGTTCGGCTGCGGGACCGGGCCTCCGGACTCCGTCCTGCGGCCCGGCCCCGCACCCGACAAACCCACGCCCGCCGCAGGCGCTATGGCGGGGAACCAGCCATGGCGGGGCGGTCGACAAGGTGGGGCCTGGGTAAAGCGCAGCGGAGGGGCCGCAGGCGCTACGGCGGGGAACCAGCCATGGCGGGGCGGTCGACAACGTGGGGCCTGGGTAAAGCGCAGCGGAGGGGCCCGCTGTAGGCGCTATGGCGAGGATCCAGCCATGGCGGGGCGGCCGACAAGGTGGGGCCTGGGTAAAGCGCAGCGGAGGGGCCGCAGGCGCTACGGCGAGGAACCAATCACGGCGGGGCGGCCGACAACGTGGGGCACCGGCAAAGCGCAGCGGATGGGCGAGACTGGACCGTATGAGACTCTTTGCCGCCGTGCTGCCGTCGGGAACCGCCATCGCCGAACTGGCCGATGAGATGGCGCAGTTGAAGGCGCTGCCGGGGGCGGACCGGCTGCGGTGGACCGGGCAGGACGGGTGGCACTTCACGCTCGCGTTCTACGGGGAGGTGGCCGAGGACGTGCTGCCCGATCTGCAGGAGCGGCTGGCGCGCGCCGCGCGGCGGCAGGTGCCGTACGAGCTGCGGATCGCGGGCGGCGGGCGGTTCGACGACCGGGTCGTGTGGGCGGGGGCCGTGGGCGAGCTGGCCGTGATGCGGAAGCTGGCGGACTCGGCGGATGCCGGGGGGCGGCGGGCAGGAGTGACGATGGCGGCGCACCACACCTACCGCCCGTACCACCCGCATCTCACGCTCGCCCGGAACCGTACCGAGCACCTCCGCCTGGCCCCCTTCGCCGCCGGGATGGAGGGCTTCGAGGGCACTCCGTGGACCGTCCGGGAGCTGGCGCTGATGCGCAGCCATCCGCCGGTGCCGGGCGTCGCGGGCAGCCAGCCGCACTACGAGAAGCTGGTGTCCTGGCCGCTGGGGCGCTGACCGGGCACGGGCCGCCGAGGTGCCCGGATCCGGGCCGGTTACGCTCATTGGGTGGATCCCAAAACGCGTAACCGGATCATGTCCGGTCTTTTTGCCGTGCTGCTGGTCGTGGTGATCGTGGCGGCTGCCCTGCGCTGACGACCGCCCTGAGGCCCCCGGCGGCCGTACGGCACACCGCCCGGCGGCCGACCAGGGCCGGCCACCGGGCGCGCACCGCTCACCGGGTGGCGCCCACCCGACTCACCAGGCGAAGGCCTCCGGCGACGGGCCGGGCCCCGGGAAGATCTCGTCGAGGGAGGCCAGCAGCTCCTCCGGCAGCGTCAGCTCGACGGCGCGCAGCGCGGACGCGAGCTGTTCGGTGGTGCGCGGGCCGACGATCGGGCCGGTCACCGCGGGCCGGGTGAGCAGCCAGGCCAGCGCGACCTCGCCGGGCTGCAGGCCGTGCTTGTCGGCCAGGTCCTCGTACGCCTGGATCTGCGCGCGGATCGTGGAGTTGGCCAGCGCGTCGGCGGAGCGCCCGGAGTGCGTACGCGACGCGCCGCCCTCCCGTTCCTTGCGGAGGGCGCCGCCGAGCAGCCCGCCGTGCAGCGGCGACCAGGGGATGACCCCGAGGCCGTACCCCTCAGCGGCCGGGATGACCTCCATCTCGGCGCGACGCTCGGCCAGGTTGTACAGGCACTGCTCGCTGACCAGGCCCAGCGAACCGCGGCGGGCGGCCGTCTCGTTGGCGCGGGCGAGGTCCCAGCCGGCGTGGTTGGACGACCCGACGTAGAGGATCTTGCCCTGCTGGACGAGGACGTCCATGGCCTGCCAGATCTCGTCCCAGGGCGTGTTCCGGTCGACGTGGTGGAACTGGTAGAGGTCGAGGTAATCGGTGCCCAGCCGCTGGAGGCTGGCGTCGACCGCGCGCCGGATGTTGAGCGCGGAGAGCTTGTGGTGGTTGGGCCAGACCGGATCGCCGTCGGTGCCCATGTTGCCGTAGACCTTGGTGGCCAGCACGGTCTTGTCGCGCCGGCCGCCCTTGGCGAACCAGGAGCCGACGATTTCTTCCGTACGGCCCTTCTCGGCGCCCCAGCCGTAGACATTGGCGGTGTCGAAGAAGTTGACGCCCGCTTCGAGCGCGGCATCCATGATCGTGTGGCTGTCGGCCTCGTCCGTCTGGGGGCCGAAGTTCATGGTGCCGAGGACCAGTCGGCTGACCTGGAGTCCGGTGCGTCCGAGCTGTGTGTACTTCATGGTTGCCCAGCCAACGCCTTCGAGTGCGCTCGAATCAAGCGTCCTCCGCCGCGCGGCGGAGGGGGTTCGTGCTTCGGGAGGATTCCGGGGTGCCCGGGCCGCGGGAAGGCGCTGATGTCGCACCACCACGGGAAGCGGGACGGGGGGCCTTCCATGGCCAAGGAACAGTACCGAGTCGATCTGGACGCTTTGGACCAGGTCGTGCGGGAACTCAACGAAATTCTGCGCGATATGGGCGGTCCGAAACACAGGGCGGAGAACAACACCTATCTGGCTCCGGGAGCGCTGGGAGTGAATTTTTCCGAGCAGCAGGAGTTGTACGACGCGCACGGCACGATGGTCGCCCATCTCCAGCACGATGCCATCGGCCCGCTGGAGAAGCTGATCGATGACTTCGGGCAGAAGACCAAGCAAGTCAAAGAGGCGTACGACGACGCCGAGGCCGAAAATTCCGTGACGTAGCGACGGGCGCGGTACGGGAACAGGGGCAGGTAAAAGAGCGGGACGGGGATGGGAATGTCGGGTTCGGAGAAAGAGCCTCAGGCCCTGGGACACGGAGTTCAACAGGAAGTCGGGGCTGGATCTCTACTGGATGGTCTACGAGGCCGATGTGGACAACGTCTATGACGTCGCGCAGAACTGGCTGGACGTCCACAACGACCTGGTGGGCGAGGAAGGATACGACGAGGCCGGTGTCCGGGGGAGACTGGCCAAGGCCGTGAAGAAGATACGGGAGACCTGGCACGGCAAGTCCGCCGAGAAGTTCTCCGAACAGGCCCAGAAGATCGTTGAGGATACCGAGCGCGGCGCGACGTACGCGAAGAAGGCCTCGGGGACCATGAAGGAGGCCGCCGAGGCGCTAGAGACCGCCAAGGGGGCAATGGCGAAGGTTGACTGGGACGAGCCGGCGTGGGGGTCGCCGTATATCGAATACGAGCAGGCGATTCAGGACGGCAATTTCGAGGATCCCGGTCTCGCGCTTCAGTCCCAACTCATAGGCCACGATCGCTATAGACGGCTTGGCGATGCCGCGCGGCCTGGCTGGCCGGGGCCGGTCCGATGCGTCAGGGCCGGAAAGGTCCTAAGGCCGTCCCGGATCAGCCGTCCCGGGGACCGTACGCGTACCGTCCCCGTACGCGTACCGTCCCCCGACCCCCCACCCCTGGTGCATCGCATCGGCGAAGGCCGCCGCCAGCAGGTGCTCGCCCAGGGCAGAGGGATGCGTCCCGTCGAACGTGGCGCTCTCGATCTCCCACCCGGCCGGCTCGGAGGCCAGCAGCAACGGCGAGCCGGGGGTGGAGAGATCGGCAACCGCCTTGCCCAGCAGTTCGTTGAAGCGCTCGCGCGCCGCCCCGAACGCGGCGTCGTCGGCGGCCCGCACATTGCGTATGACGGGCATCAGCACCGCCCGTACCCGCGGCGCCGCCTCCCGTGCCGCCGTCACGAAGCGCCGCACATTCTCCGCGGTCTGCTCGGCATTCGTATAGAACCCGAGGTCTATCAGCCCGAGCGAAACCAGCAGGGTGTCGGCCTCGTGCCGCCGGACCGCGTCCCCGATCAGCGGCGCCATGTGCAGCCAGCCCTCGCCCCAGCCGGCGAGATGCCCCCGCGCCTCCTCGGGGAAGTCCGGGTCCCCGTAGGCGTACGAGGTGGGCGCGTCCTGGAGGGTGTCATGCAGCGCGCGGCGCGGTCCGACGATGCGGTACGGGCCGTCGTATGTCGCCTTCAGGTGCTGCCACATGCGATAGCGCCAGGTGAAATCGCCGGCGGTGCCGATGGTCATCGAATCACCGACGCACATGATCCTCATCCGGTCATGATGGCCGAGAATCGCCGAGAAACCCTACTGTCGAGTACGTGACGCCGGACACCCCCTCCACCGCGCCGCCCCGGGATGACACTCTGTCCCCATGCGTTCGCTTCTGTGCGCGGCCGGTGCCGCGGGGATCCTCTGCGCGGCGGCCGTAGGGCCGGCCGCGGCTGCCGATGAGCCCGACGGCTTCACGATCGGCGACTCGCGGATCACCGAGTCCAGCGGGCTGGCCGCCAGCCGCGCGCACCCCGGCATCTACTGGACCCACAACGACAGCGACGACGGCCCCTACCTCTACGCCGTCGACAGCAGGTCCGGCCGTACGGTCGCCCGGCTCACGCTGCGCGGCATCGGCGCGCCGCGGGACGTGGAGGCCATCTCCGTCGGCCCCGACGGGAACATCTACGTCGGCGACATCGGCGACAACCTGGGCGGCACCTGGGACCACGTCTGGATCTACCGCCTCCCCGAGCCCAAGCGGCTGCGCGATGCGACCGTCACCGCCACCCAGTTCACCGTGAAGTATGCGGACGGGCCGCGCGACGCCGAGGCGCTGATGGTGCACCCCAAGACAGGCCGGGTCTATCTCGCCAGCAAGAAGCAGGACGGCGGCGGCGCGCTCTACGAGGGCCCGCGGCGGCTGACGGCCACCGGCACCAACACCTTCCGCAAGGTCGCGCCGATCGATCTGTGGGTGACCGACGGGGCGTTCTCGCCGGACGGTACGCGGCTGGTCATGCGCAGCTATTTCGGCGCCCGGATCTACCGCTGGCAGAACGGCCGGCCGAAGGACGACATCGGCAGCGTGGGCGTGCCGATCCAGCAGCAGGGGGAGTCGGTGACCTTCACCCGCGACGGCCGGACGCTGATGTACGGGTCGGAGGGCAGCGACAGCGAGGTCAAGCCGGTCGGGCTGAGCGGGAAGCAGCTGCCGGAGTCGGCGAAGGGCGACCGTCCGGCGGAGAGCGGGGCGGACAGCAACGGGCAGTCAGGGGAAGGGAGTTCGGGGACCTCCGGGGCGGCCGAGCCCGGTTTCGTGAAGGGGGCCCTGGTGCTCGGGCTGGCCACGGTCGTGGTGATCGGGGTGCGGCGGATGCTGCGCAGGAAGTAGCCGGCGCAGGCGGTAGGTGATCAGGGCGGCGGCGTCACGGCGTCACGGCGTCCCGCCGGGCCCCTGGCCCTCACCCTCCGTCAGCCGCAGCTCGTAATGCAGCGTCTTCTCCTTCTTGAGGCGGTGCGCCAGCGGCATCAGCAGCCCGTGGATCAGCGGGTACTTACGGGTCAGGGAACGCTCGGCGCGCCGGTACTCGCGGGTCTGCGGGTCGAGCAGCCGCACCCGCGCCCTGTGCGCGGGGCCGGTCGGACGGCCGCGCCAGGTGGCGGCGCAGATCTCCACGTCCGGAAAGTTCCGCATCCGCTTGGTCTTCCAGGCGCTGCTGTAGGTGCGGATATAGGCGTGGTCGCCGTCGACGGCGATATTGACCGGTGTGCCGACGCCGGTGCCGTCCCGCTTGTACGTGGTGAGCAGGATCGCCCCCTGACGTTCGAACTCGGCGAGACCGGGGCTCGGAGGAGTCGTCATGCCTCCATACAGGCACATCCGGCCCGTTTCGTCACTCCGTGATGCCTTCGTCCGCCGTGATGCGTCCGTTCGGGTGTCCCTTCGCGGGTCCGTTCGGACGGGAACGGGCGGCGATGACCGCCGCGAAGCCGTCCAGCAGTGCGGACAGCCCCAGTTCGAAGACGGGGTTGTCGCCGCCGGAGAACGCGTCCTCGTCGAGTCCGGCCAGGGTCGGATAGCGCCCGCTGCGCATCGCCTGGGACAGGATCGGCTCCTGCACCCGCCAGAATTCCTCGGCGCTGATGCCGGTGCGCTGCTCGGCGTGGGCGGAGTTGAGCTGGGTACGGGCGGTGCCGCCGACGAAGCCGTCGAGGGCGACCATGACATGCACCTTTTCGCGGTCGGCCAGTCCCGTGCCGGCCAGGGCGCGCAGCGCGTACTCGAATACGTCCAGGGCGTTGGGCCCGAGCAGCGGATGCGACTGGTCGACCTGAAGCAGCCAGGGGTGCCGGTGGTGCAGTCGCCAGTTGGTGCGGGCGACGGCGTCGAGGACGGGGCGCCAGCCGGCGGCGGGGTCGGGGTGCGCCTCGGCGTCGAACTCCACGACCTTGTCGAGCATCAGGTCCAGGAGTTCGGCCTTGCCCGGTACATAGCGGTAGAGCGACATGGTGCCCCCGCCGAGCTCGGCGGCAACCCGGCGCATGGAGAGCGCGCCGAGCCCCTCCGCGTCGGCGACCGCCACCGCGGCGGTGACGATCCGGTCGAGGGTCAGGCCCGGCTTGGGGCCGCGGCTGGGCCGCTCGCCGGTACCCCAGAGAAGCTCCAGGCTGCGCGAGAGGTCGCCGCCGCCGCTGTGTTCTGTCGTCATCGTGCCGTCATCCTATGCGGCCCGCGCAAAAACTGGGTACGACGTACGCGTAATCGAGTACGGTGTACCCAGTTTTGCTGGACCGAGAGGCGATGAGGCATGAGAGGCGACGTGATGACGAGGGCGGGCGGCGCGCCACGCGCGCGGGCGGAATCGGCCGACGCGGTCTTGGCGGAGGGGGTGAGCAAGCAATACGGGCGCAAGCGGGCACTGGACGGGCTCGATCTCGCCGTGCGCCGCGGCACCGTGCACGGCCTGCTCGGGCCGAACGGGGCGGGCAAGACCACGGCCGTCCGCATCCTGGCCACCCTGCTGCGGCCGGACGGCGGCCGGGCGACGGTGGCCGGGTGCGACGTGGCCCGCGAACCCTTCCGGGTGCGGCGGCGCATCGGTCTGGCGGGCCAGTACGCCGCCGTGGACGAGATTCTGACCGGCCGTCAGAATCTGGAGATGTTCGGCCGCCTCTTCCATCTCGGCGCGCACCGGGCACGCGCCCGCGCGAGCGAACTCCTGGAGCAGTTCGCGCTGACCGAGGCCGCGGGGGCGCAGGTCAAGGCCTACAGCGGCGGTATGCGGCGCCGGCTCGACCTCGCCGCCAGCCTGATCCTCGCCCCCGACGTCCTCTTCCTCGACGAACCCACCACCGGCCTCGATCCGCGCAGCCGCAACGAGGTCTGGGAGGCGGTCCGCTCCCTCGTCGCCCACGGCACCACCGTGCTGCTGACCACCCAATACCTCGACGAGGCCGACCGGCTGGCCGACCGGATCGCCGTCATCGACCAGGGCCGGACGATCGCCGACGACACCCCCGCCGAGCTCAAGCGGCAGGCCGGCGGGGCCGGCGTCCAGCTGGTGCTGCGCACGGCCGCCGACCTGCCGCGGGCCGAACGCGTCCTGGCGCGGGTCGCCGCGCCGGGCGCCCGGCCGACGACGGACGTGGCGGAGCTGCGGGTCGCGGTGCCGGTGGCCAACGGCGTCGCGGCGCTGACCGAGGTCGCCCGCACGGTGCAGGACGAGGGTCTCGCCGTCGAGGACATCGCCCTGCGCCGCCCCACGCTGGACGAGGTCTTCCTCCGGCTGACCGGACACCGTACGCCCGGGAACGCGAAGACAAAGGAGGAGGTGGCGGCCCGATGAGCGCCGGAACGGTGCTGCACATCCCGCACGGAGAGGGAGGGCCGCACGCCCCGGCCCCGGACGGCGCCGGGCCGTTCGGCCGCCGCCTCTACTGGGCGTTCGCCGACTGCTGGACCGTCGTCCGCCGCGACCTCACCCACCTCCTCAAACAACCCGTCAACATCGCCTGGCAGCTGGGCTTCCCGATCGTCTCCGTCCTTCTCTTCGTGTACGTCCTGGGCAGCGCGATGGTCGTCGGCGACGGCGTCGACTACACGACGTACGCAATGCCCGGGATCTTCGCGATGACGATCTCCTTCGGCTTTATGAACACCGCCATGGTCGTCGTCATCGACCGGGGCCGCGGGGTGACCGACCGGTTCCGGTCCATGCCGATGGCGCCGTCGGCCGTGGTGAGCGGGCGTGGCGTCGCCGACGTCCTCAACGCCGCCCTCGACCTGGCGGTCCTGGCCGCCATCGCCGTGGTCGTCGGCTGGCGCTCCGGCGGCAGCCCCGCCGCCACCCTCGCCGCCTTCGGCCTGCTCCTCCTGCTGCGCTTCGCCCTCACCTGGATCGGCGTCTTCCTCGGCCTCCTGGTCCCCAACCAGGAGATGGCGGGCGGCCTCTACGCCCTCGCCTACCCCTTCGCCATGATCTCCAGCGTCTTCACCCCACCGTCGAAGATGCCGGACTGGCTGGGCGCCGTTGCCCGGTGGAACCCGGTCTCGTCCACCGCCAACGCCATCCGCGCACTGTTCGGTAACCCGGTCGCCTCGGGCGGGAGCTGGGTGGAGTCGCATGCGGTGCTGATGGCGGTGGTGTGGCCGGTGGTCCTCACGGCGGTGTTTCTGCCGCTGGCGGTGCGGAGGTTCCAGCGGCTGAGCCGGTGAGGGGCCGGCTGAGCCGGACATCCCAACTGTGTTGTCGGTGCCAGGAGTTAACGTGCCATGCATGACGAGCGCACACGACCATGACGCCCCGACCGGGACCGACCCTGATGAGGAGCTGCAAGCCTGGGGCACGGTCGAGCTGACCTTGCTCTTCCCGCCGTTCCCCGCTCCGGGTGAGGCCGGCGGTCCGGTCCTTGCGCTGCACGACCCGGTGCGTGCCCGGCAGGTCGTCGAGGCGCTGGGAACGGTCGAGGAGATCGTGGCGCGGCTGCCGGACCGCAGCTGGGAGGACCTGCCGGAGCCGGAGACACGGGCCGACCTCGATCTCGTCGCGGTCGGGTGCTGGGGCCGTCTCGTGCGGATCGTCGATCCGGCGCTGGGCAGCAGCTTCACCGTACTCGCGATGGACGAGGAGATCGCGCGGCAGCGCAAACGGCACCCAGAGGCTCGGATCGTCGCGTCGATCTGCCTTGAACTCGGGGTCGGCCACGAGGAGGACACGGTGCAACTGCCCGGCGGCGGGCGGGTCAGTGCCGTGCGGTGGGACTCCAGCGACCCCGATGCGTGGCGGGTCCACGGCGACCCGGCGGAGATGCTGCGTGTCCTGGGCGTCGACCGCGCGGTGGCGGTGGACGCGGGCTTCGACCTCGACGCGGAGCCCAGGGAACGCCTTTGGCGGCAGCTCGGAAGTCTCGCCCTCGGGGGGTTCTCCAGCGATGACGCCGATGGCCGTCAGGTTTCCGTCTTCCGCGTCCGCCGCACGGAGCAGACCGAAGGCGATCTGGAGGAGGTGTGGATGGGGGAGTGAGGGGTGTGAAGGGGGAGTGGGGGGGGTGTGGATCGGGGGAGCGCCGAATCGCCGGGGAAAAGGCGTAGGCCCCGGCGGTGTTGCCCGCCGGGGCCCAGGAATACGCGGAAGGCGTGACCGTTACAGCTTCTCGATGACGTAGTCGATGCAGGCCGTCAGTGCCTCGACGTCCGCCGGGTCGATGGCCGGGAACATCGCGACGCGCAGCTGGTTGCGGCCGAGCTTGCGGTACGGCTCGGTGTCGACGATGCCGTTGGCGCGCAGGGCCTTGGCGATGGCGGACGCGTCGATGTCGTCGTTGAAGTCGATCGTGCCGATGACCGCCGAGCGCTTGGCGGGGTCGGTGACGAACGGGGTGGCGTACTTGGCGTCCTCGGCCCAGCCGTAGAGGGTGCGCGCGGAGGTCGCGGTGCGGCGGACCGCCCAGTCCAGGCCGCCCTGGCCGTTGAGCCACTCCAGCTGCTCATTGAGCAGGAAGAGGGTGGACAGGGAGGGGGTGTTGTACGTCTGGTTCTTGAGGGAGTTGTCGATCGCCGTGGGGAGCGAGAAGAACTCCGGGATGTGGCGGCCGGACGCGTGGATCGCGCGGGCGCGCTCCAGGGCGGCCGGGGAGAACGCCGCCAGCCACAGGCCGCCGTCGGAGGCGAAGGACTTCTGCGGGGCGAAGTAGTAGACATCGGTCTCGGCGATGTCCACGGGCAGGCCGCCGGCGCCGGAGGTGGCGTCGACCAGGACGAGGGAGCCGGAGTCGGCGCCCGCGACGCGCTGGATGGGGGCGGCGACACCGGTCGAGGTCTCGTTGTGGGTGAACGCGTAGACGTCCACGCCCGCCTCGGCCGCGGGCTCCGGGTGCGTACCGGGCTCGGACGCGATGACGGTGGGCTCCGCCAGCCACGGCGCCAGCTTGGCGGCCTTGGCGAACTTGGAGGAGAACTCGCCGAAGGAGAGGTGCTGGGACTTGTTCTCGATCAGGCCGTGCGTCGCGATGTCCCAGAACGCGGTGGAACCGCCGTTGCCGAGGACGACCTCGTAGCCCTCGGGGAGCTGGAAGAGGTCGCGTACGCCGTCGCGCACCTTGCCGACCAGGTTCTTGACCGGGGCCTGGCGGTGGGACGTACCGAGAAGAGAGGAACCGGTGGCGGCCAGGGCGCCGAGCGCCTCCGTACGCACCTTGGAGGGGCCCGCGCCGAAGCGTCCGTCGGCGGGCTTGATGTCAGCGGGAATCTGGATATCAGCCACGGACGCAGCCTAATCCGTCACGGTGCGGCGTCCTGCGGCGCGTCCACCGGATGAGATGACGGCGAGTCGTGTGGTGAGACGGAGAGCGGGCGGCCGGTCCCTTGGACTCTTGCCCTACTGGCGCGCCGTGTCCCCGCCGTAGATATCGCCGATGCCCGCCGCCGCCCGCGCCATCACCTGCCGGGCCTCCGGCGGATCCAGCACCTCCAGCGTGTCGCTGAACTGGAGCAGTTGGCGCACGGCCTCGACCACCGGGTACGCCAGCTCGATGACGGCCCAGCCGTCGTCCCCCTCCTCCACTCGCGGCGGGCCGGTCAGCGCCGGCCCCAGGATGCGTACGGCCAGATCCAGCCGGTCGCGGCGGATCCGGGCGGTCACCCGTACGCCCGCCCGTCTCCCGCCACCGCCCCGAGTGGAGGCCCTTCGGGCCACAGTCACACGTGGCCGCTCCTCCACCCCGCGCCGCAGCTGCTGCCACACCTCCGCCAGCTCCACGCCCGCCCGGCGCCGCACCGGGGCGTCGGTGAGGGTCGCCGACATCACCCGGTCGGCCCGGAAGAGCTGCGGCCTGCCGCGCCGGTCGGCGACCAGGTACCAGGTGCCTGCCTTCGCCACCAGGCCGTAAGGGTCGACGGTGTAGGTCCGCAGGCAGGTCTCGCCGCTGTGGCGGTAACGGATGCGCAGCCGGAGGTCGGTGAAGACGGCGGTGTTCAGCTGATCCAGGTCCACGGTGGGGCGGGGGCCGGACAGCCACTTGTCCGGGTCGACGAGGATCCGGCGGCCCGCCAGCTCGGCGGCCGGGCGGTGCGGTGCGGGCAGCGCCGCCATCACCTTGCGCAGTGCGGAACCGAGCGCGTCGTCCAGGCCGAGGGCGGTGTGGGCGCCCTGCGCGGCCAGGATGAACAGGGCGCGGGCCTCGTCGGTCGTCATCCCCGTTACATCCGTACGGAATCCGGGCAGCAGCGCGATGCCGCCGTGCCGCCCGCGCTCGGCGTAGACCGGCACCCCCGCCGCCGACAGCGACTCGATGTCGCGGTAGACGGTCCGGGTGGAGACCTCCAGCCGCTCGGCGAGCTCGGAGGCCGGGACCCGCCCGCGGGTCTGGAGCAACAGGAGGATGGACAGGAGCCGGTCGGACTTCACACCCGTTTTTATATATGACGGCGGGTGTCAAGTTATTGCCGCAGTGTGCGGGGCATGAAGAGCAACGACCTCGCGCAGCCCACCGCCCCACAGCCGCACCCCGCGTCGGCCCTCGACCCCGCCGCCTTCGCGGCCCTCGTACGGCAGGTGCGGGGCCCCGTCCTCCTCCCCGCCGACGCCGGCTACGACGCCGAGCGGTCCGGTTTCCAGACCGCCTACCGCCACCGCCCGGCCGTCATCGTCGGAGCCGCCCACGCCGACGACGTGGCCGCCGCCGTCGCCTTCGCCCGCACCCACGGTCTCCCGGTCGCCGTCCAGGCCACCGGCCATGGGCTCTCCGCGGCCACCGACGGCGGGCTGCTGATCACCACCCGGCGGATGTCCGGCGTACGGGTGGACCCGGCGGCCCGCACCGCACGGGTCGCGGCCGGTGTCGTCTGGGGCCAGGTCATCGAGGCGGCGGCCCCGCACGGCCTCGCCCCGCTCAACGGCTCCTCCCCGGGCGTCGGCGTCATCTCGTACACCCTCGGCGGCGGCGTCGGCATCATGGCCCGCACCTACGGCTTCGCCGCCGACCAGGTCCGCGCCGTCGACCTCGTCACCGCCGACGCCGAGCAGCGCCACCTCACCGCCGACAGCGACCCCGAGCTCTTCCGGGCGCTGCTCGGCGGCGGCCACGGCCTGGGCATCGTGACCGCCATGGAGTTCGCCCTGGTGCCGGTGGCGCGGCTGTACGGCGGTCAGCTGGTGTTCGACGGCGAGCGGATCGACGACGCGCTGGCCGCCTATCTCCGCTGGACCGAGACCGTCCCGGACGAACTGACCTCGTCGGTCGGCCTGATCGCCTACCCCGACATCCCCCAGCTGCCCGAGGCGCTGCGCGGCCGCTATCTCGCCCAGATCCGGATCGCGTACACCGGGAGCGCGGAGGAGGGCGAGCGGCTGGTGGCCCCGCTGCGCGCGGTCGGCCCGCGGTTCCGCGACGACCTGCGCGAGATGCCGTACGCCGAGTCCCACACCATCCACCAGGACCCGAGCGATCCGCACGCCTACAACGGCGACAACGCGCTGCTCAGCGGGCTGGACGCGGCCGCGCTGCGCCGGGTCGCCGCGCTGACCGGGCCGGCGGCGCCGACGATGACCGTGGTGCAGCTCAACCACCTCGGGGGCGCGATGACCAGCGGAGCGGGCGCCGTCGGCCACCGGGACGCCCGGTATGCGCTGCGGCTGCTGTCGCCGCTGGACGGTACGGATCCCTCCCCCACTCTCGGCTCCGCTCGAGCGGGAGGTACCCCCCTCGTACAGGCCCTGCACGCCGAGGCGTTCGCGGCCGTCGAGCCCTGGCGGCTCGGCCGGAGCGTGAACTTCCTTTTCGGCGGCCACGGGGCGCGGCCGGATGCGGCGGAGGTGGCGGGCAGCATGCACGACGCCGAGGAGCACCGGCGGCTGGCCGGGCTCAAGGCCGTCCACGACCCGGAGAACGTCTTCCGCTTCCATCCGTCCGGCGCCGCCACGCCGCTCCCCGAGCCGACCGTCGCATGACCCCGCCTCAGTGGGCAGGCTGGGGACATGGCTGATCGCACGGAGACGGAGAAGCGGGATCTGGAGAAGGAGCTGTCGGCCGCGGTACGAGGGGAGGTCTCGTTCGCCGCGGCCGACCGGGCGCTGATGACGATGGACGCGTCCAACTACCGCCGGGTGCCCCGGGCGGTGGTCGCGCCCCGGGACGCCGAGGATGTCGCGGCGGCGCTGCGGGTGTGCCGGGAGCACGGCGTCCCGGTGGTGCCGCGCGGCGCCGGCACCAGCATCGCCGGACAGGCGACCGGCGTCGGCGTCGTCCTCGACTTCACCCGCCATATGCGCCGCATCGTGTCCCTCGACCCCGAAGCCCGCACCGCCGTCGTCCAACCCGGCGTCATCCTGGACGACCTACGGGCCGCCGCGGCCCCCCACGGCCTGACCTTCGGCCCCGACCCCTCCACCCACAGCCGCTGCACCCTCGGCGGCATGATCGGCAACAACTCCTGCGGCTCCCACTCGGTGGCCTGGGGCACCACCGCCGACAGCGTGCACGAGCTGGAGCTGCTGACGTACGGCGGCGAGCGGGTACGGGCAGGCCGCGGCACGGACGCCACGGGCGCGCCGACCGGCCTCCCGCCCCGCCTCCGCGACGGCGTCAAGGCCCTGATCGACCAGGAGTTGGCGCTGCTGCGCACCGGCTACCCCACCGACCTCCCCCGCCGTATCTCCGGCTACGCCCTGGACGCCCTGCTGCCGGAGGCGGGCACCGACCTCGCCCGCGCCCTCACCGGCAGCGAGGGCACCCTCGGCGTGCTGACCGAGGCGGTCGTGCGTCTGGTGGAGACCCCGGCGGCGCGGGCGCTCGCCGTCCTCGGCTACCCCGACGAGAGCGCGGCGGCCGAGGCGGCCCACACCCTCCTCCCGCATCAGCCGCTCACCGTCGAGGGCATGGCCGCCGACCTGGTCGGCGGCGCGGCCGGGCTCCCCAAGGGCGGTGCCTGGCTCTTCGTGGAGACGGGCGGCGAGAGCCCCGGGGATGCCGCCGCCCGCGCCGAGGCGCTGTGCCGGGCGGCGGCCGGCGCCACCACCGACCACACCGTCGTCACCGACCCGGCCGGTCAACGCGCCCTGTGGCGGATCCGCGAGGACGCCTCCGGTACGGCGACCCGTACGCCGGACGGGGGCGAGGCCTGGCCCGGATGGGAGGACTGCGCCGTGCCGCCCGCCCAACTGGGGCCGTACCTGAGGGACTTCCGCGCCCTCCTCGCCCAATACGGCCTGCGCGGCACCCCCTACGGCCACTTCGGTGACGGCTGCATCCACATCCGTATCGACTTCGACCTTCTCACCGCGCCCGGAATCCGCCGCTTCCGCGAATTCTCCTACGACCTGGGCGAGCTGGTGGTCTCCCACGGCGGCTCCCTCTCCGGCGAACACGGCGACGGCCAGGCCCGCGCCGAACTCCTGCCGAAGATGTACGGCCGGGAACTGGTGGACCTCTTCGGGCGTTTCAAGGACGTATGGGACCCGGCGGGCGGCCTCAATCCCGGCATGCTCGTACGCCCCGCCCGCCTCGACGAGAACCTCCGCTTCGACGTCCTGCCCAGGCGCCCCGTCCCGGTGGAATTCGGCTATCCGGACGACGACGGCGACTTCTCCGCCGCCGTACGCCGCTGCGTGGGCGTGGCCAAATGCCGTACGGCCACCCTGGGGCCCACCTCCACGGACGTCATGTGCCCCTCCTTCCGCGCCACCGGCGAGGAACAGCACTCCACCCGCGGCCGCGCCCGCCTCCTGCACGAAATGCTCGCCGGCGAGGTGATCACCGACGGCTGGCGCTCGCCCGAGGTCCACGATGCCCTCGACCTCTGCCTGTCCTGCAAGGGCTGCCGCAGCGACTGCCCGGTCGGCGTCGACATGGCCACGTACAAGGCGGAATTCCTGCACCACCACTACGAGGGCCGGATCCGCCCCGCCGCCCACTACTCCATGGGCCGCCTGCCCCAGTGGCTGCACGCCGCGGCCCCGGCCGCCCCCGTCCTCAACGCCCTCGCCCGTACGCCGCTGGCCGCCGTCGCCAAACGCCTCGGTGGCATCGCCCCCGAGCGCACCATCCCGCACCTGGCCACCGAACCCTTCACCCGCTGGTGGTGGCGCCGCCGGACCCCGGCGACCGGCCGCACCGTGATCCTCTGGCCCGACACCTTCACCAACTACCTCTCCCCAGAGGTCGGCCGAGCGGCGGTGCGCGTCCTGGAGGCAGCCGGCCTCCGCCCCCTCCTCCCCCCGACCGCCCCCCTGCGCCCTGCCGGACGGCTGCCCCGCCGCCACCGTCCCCTCTGCTGCGGCCTGACCTACGTCTCCACCGGCCAGCTCGACCAGGCCCGCGCCGTCATGCGCCGTACCGTTGAGGTCCTGACCCCCCTGGTGCGGACCGGTCACCCCCTCATCGTCCTCGAACCCAGCTGCGCCGCCGCCCTCCGCACAGACCTGCCGGAACTCCTCTCCGGCGACCCACGCGCCGCCGCCCTGGCCTCCTCCGTCATGACCTTCGCCGAGGCCCTGGTGACCCTGGCCCCCGACTGGCAGCCGCCCCGCATCGACCGCCGCGTCGCCGGCCAGACCCACTGCCACCAGCACGCCGTCCTCGGCGACGCCCCCGACCGCCAACTCCGCGAACGAGCGGGCCTCACCGGCCAGTTGAGCGGCGGCTGCTGCGGCCTGGCCGGCAACTTCGGCTTCGAACGCGGCCACTACGACGTCTCCGTCGCCTGCGCCGAGGACCAACTCCTGCCCGCCGTGAGGGAGTCGGACCCGGATGTGGCGATCCTTGCCGATGGGTTCTCCTGCCGCACCCAGCTCGAGCAGCTGGGGGAGCGGCGGGGGCGGCATCTGGCGGAGGTGCTGGCGGAGGGGTTGGGGTAGTCCGGGGGTGACGGGTGCGGGGAGACGTAGGGGCTGAGTGGTGGGTGTCGGTCGGTGGACGGGCTGATCTGCGCGGCCGATGCCCGGAGCTCTACGCGTAACGCGCGCGATCCCCGGTCGCCTTACACCGCCATGACGATGGGCCCGGAGACAGTCACTGTCTCCGGGCCCATCGTGATGCTGTCGAGGTGAGTGGCCGTCAGATGCGCGGCCTCTCGAAGCGCGGCTTCTCGGGCGCGAAGGGGACTCCCGTGGACAGTCCCCGGGCGCCGACGACCAGCGCCTCGCCCAGGAATCCGACGCCGATGGAGAGGTTGATGGGCCGTGCCTCCGCCTGCATGCCCAGGTGCACCGCGAGGAAGCCGAAGGCGGCCATCGCCGCAAGGGACCCGATGATGACGAGGAACGTCTTACCGGTGTAGCGCTGAGAGAGGATCCCGTCCTTGGGGTAGACCTGGATGGTGGCGCCACGCACGGCGCCGAGCCCGATACCGAGCACCGAACCGACGATGACCCAGCCAAGGTCCGTACCGGTCAGTCCCTTCACCTCGGTCAGAGCCCAGATCCCGAGGCCGGTGAGCACCAGCGGTGGTGCGAACAGATCCCGGGCGTTGAGGGGTTCACCCATCAGTCGCTTGATCACCACAGCGACCGCCCCGACCGCGATGATCGTTATGAGCAACCATGTGTCCACCACTGCACCCCTTTGTTCCCGGCCTGTCCGTGCCCCCGCAGGGCGTGAAGTTAATTTAGCGCGCCTGTGCTATAAAAGCCAGCATGCCAAGAGTCGTCGTAGCCGAAACCCGGCGCCAGGATGTCGCGCAGGCCGTTCTCCGCATCGTGGGCAGGGAGGGTCTGGAAAGCGCCTCACTGCGGAACGTCGCCCAGGAGGCCGGGCTGGCCCTCGGTTCCGTGCGGCACTACTTCGCCAGCCAGACCGAGTTGATGATTTTTACGATGGAGGAGCTGCGGCGGCGCATCGGCGGCCGGATCCGCAGCCATGCCGAGCAGCTCCTCGACCCGGGCGCGAGCATCGACCGCCGCACCCGCACCGAGGAACTGTTCGCCGAATTCCTCCCCCTCGACGAGCCCCGTCGCGAAGAAGCGGTGCTCTGGCTGGCGTTCATCACCGCTGCGCGCACCCGCCCGGAATTCCGGCCCTGCGCACACCGGATGCATGAGGAGGCGCGCGAGCTGATCGCGCGCGTACTGCACGAGGCCCAGCGGTCCGGTGGTATCCCCGGTGATCTCGACATCGCACTGGAGACCCAGCGGCTGGCCGCGCTCCTGGACGGCCTGACCCTCGGCGGAGTGCTCCACCCCGATCAGGTGGCGCCCGATGCCGCGCGCGCGATCCTCCACCGCCATCTGCGTACCCTCGTGGATCCTGACCGGGGCCGTGCGGCGGGTCATCCATAGCCGGTAACGCCCGGGAGCCGGCCCCCGGGCTCGCCCGATCAGGCCCGTGGAAGGGGTCAGCCGGTTCCGGGAATCGACGCACGTCGTGACGCGAGAGCCGCACCGGCGGCCAACGCCGCACTCTGGGCGGCCAGCACCAGCCAGAACACCGGCGTCCCTCGTCCTTGGTGGTCTGCTGTCACGGCGTAGAGCTGTCCGCCCATGGCTCCGCCGGCAAGGGCGCCCAGGCCCTCCGTCATGACCGTGATCGACTCACAAGCCCTGCCGCCACACAGCGGACGGAGCAGTGCATTCACTCCACAGAGGGCACGTCGCGCGATCGGTCTCGTCGAGTGGAGCCAGATCAACTTCTTTCCACACGGAGCCACTTCAACTCCGTGCGGTGGAGCCCAAAGAAGTGCTGACAAACAGCCGGTATGCGTACGGCCTGGGCGATGGGGCGTCGATGGGCGTACGGCCTGACGGGGCGCGTCCCGTTCGGCAGGCAGCGGCTACGGTCAGCGCAGCCCGCCACCCACAAGCTCAGGCGGCGGCCCCGTACGCCTCCCGTCGCGGCGCCAGCTCGTACCAGAGCAGCTTGCCCGCCAGCCCGAACCGCTGCTCACCGAGCCGCTGCCCGCCCCAGCGATCCGCGCAGAGCCGCACCAGCAACAGCCCGCGCCCACCCGGCGCCTCGGCCATTTCGCATGTTTCGGCGACCGCGGACCGACACGACCAGGGGCCGGATGCCTCGTCGAAAGGCGTCGGATTGACGGGGCTGCTGTCCCAGAGGCTCACCCAGCGCAGCTCCGTCCTTCCGCTGCCGGCACAGGTCGCGTTCGGGATGGGAGACCCCTAACGGAGGCATCCGCATGGCCACTCCCACGTCTGTAACCGCTCCCACCACACGCCGGTGCCCCGAGTGCCTGGCCCTTGAGCGCGGACGGGAACGGTCCGAAGCGGAGCGGGATTTCAGCAAGGTGACTGACTTCAACGTCCTTATTGCGCGGCATCGCAGGGCGCACGAGGCGCAGTCGTCAAGCGCTCTGGGCGGTCCCGTACCGAGACTCCCGCTCCGGCCGCCATTCCCTGGCAGGACACGGCCGGAGCGGGCGGGCCCACAAGGGGCCCTCGCATGCGTACGACGGTGCGCGGACCGACCGCGCGCCGACACCGCACCGAGGAGGTCACCATGCGATACCGCAGCGACCCGGTCAAGCACGGCGGCGAGGACGACGACGGGCAGGGCGGCAATCCCAACGGAGGCTGCGGCGACGGGCAGGGCTGTGGCCGTCAGTAGGGCGTGAACCATGGTGAGGTGCTCGTGAGGCCGGGTGACGCTCATCGGCGCCCGGGGTACCCGGAGTTCCGCTCCGCGCAGGTGATGCCGCTGGAGTGCGCGGACTGGCTGTTGAAGCCGGCCGAGAGGATCGAAGCGACGTTCCACGAGCCGGTGGAGGGGGCTGACTGGTACGTCGGGCAGCTGGCCCGGTACGCCGAGCTCTTCGACGGTTCGTATGCGGCGGTCTCGTCGTACGTCGAGACCGTACGCGTCCTGTCCGCCGGTGAGGACCGGGTCGGCGGGTGGTGGATGCCGGGTGGGCGATTTCTCTCGCTCAATCTGATGGGCTGCAGCCCGCATCGGGTGCGTACGGGCTATCGGTGCCCGCTGCGGTAGGTGACCTGTCCCTGCGACCCCAGGACCTCGCGCGCCAGCCGGACCAGGTCCGGAATGCGGGGATGCCCGGGGCTGTCCCGCCAGGTGAGGACTACGGGGACGGGTGGTGCGTCTTCCGTTCGGATACTCCCCAGAGGCCGAAGGCCAACGGTCGTCTGATCGGGCCGAGACCGATCAGACGACCGTGCCCCGCGAGCCCGGCCGCCCGGTCAGAGGGTGCGGCCGAAGTAGGCGGCGAGCCGGTCGAGCGCGGGGGCGTCCTGCGCAGTGGCCTTGGACGGGCCGAACATGCCCGTCTGGGGGCGAATCTCGTCGGGGTAGTTGCCATACCAGGTCCGCAAGACCGCCTCAACGGCGTCTGGGTCGCCGGCGCGGTCCTGGCCGGTGGCGGTGGCGAGGTCCCAGCCGTGCAGGACGGCCTCCAGCAGGTGCAGGTCGGCCAGGCGGGGCCCCAGCCCGCCGCCCGGCAGCGGCATCTGCCGCTCTAGCGCGCCCTCGGTCTGCCAGGCGGCCAGGACCTCCTTGGCCCCCTCGGCGTAGACCTCCCCGGGCTGCCGCTCGCCGATGTGGTCCTGGGCGAACAGGGAGAAGTCGGGGGCGCCGCCCTGGGCGAGGATGACGTAGTAGGGGTTGCCGGCCATGAGGTGGTTGGCCAGGGCCCGCACGTCGAAGTCGTCGCACGGCGTGGGCCGCTCGTACTGGTCCGGGGTGACGTTGCCGAGCAGCCGCGTCGTGTGGGTCAGGGCCTTCTCCAGCAGCTGGATGTCCTGGGACATGATGATCGCGCCTCTCCATCGAATAGGGGTGTGGACGCCTGCACGGCCGAAGGCCATCAGGCACGCCGGAGTACCTCCCGCCCCTGCTCCGGGGCCCGGGTGCGCCGGCAACCTCAGAGTGCGGCCCGTTTAGGTCAGGTACTGTCCGCATCGATTCGGGCGACGCCGTGAATCACTCGACCGCGGGTCTCCAGAAGTGAGGGGGCCACTCAGCGCCGCCGGCCGTCCTGGCAATCCCTCGGCGACACGGGTCACGGATACCACATGCGCACTTACGCAGGGCTACACGCCACCTGGCCGTAGCTATACGAGAACAGGGCCTCCTCCGCGCCGCCGAGCTGGAGCCCGCCGAGCGGGCCGCGCTCGACCACGGCGTGGCCGTGCGGCGAGGTCAGGGCTACACCCTGCGCGTCAGCGTCGCACCCTCCGTGCGGCGGTCTTCTGACGTCGACGACACAGGGCCGGCCGACACCGCAACGGGTCAGGAAGAGGAACGGCGTGCAGCCCGTTTTTTCGCTTGCCGGACCAGGTTTGCCGACCGGTTCCCGAACCGGATCGGGATCACGGTCCGCTGTGGCGCTCACCCACGACCCCGCGGGCCAGGGTTCCATCCCCGTTCGCTCCCTCCCCGTCAACTGCCGTGAGAACAAACGGGATTCCTGCCGCCGGACCCACCGCCGACCAGCATGGGGTGACCGTCGCAGCTGGCCCCTTTGCGTGTCAGCGAGGCATGACATCTTGTTAGGGTCACCGCAACTCGAACTGAGGGGGACAGTTGAGTAGGGGATACGGCGTCACGCCGGAACAGATGGCCGTGGCCGGAGGCCACCTGGCTGAAGCGCAAGCCTTGCTGACCAAGGTCACAAGGGCACTCGTGCAGGCAGGGGTGCCGGACGTCGGCGAGGCCGAGGTCGCGCTGGCCGTGCGCCAGGCGACGGGGCGGTTGGCCAAGGACGCGGAGGCGACCACGAGGAGCGTGGCCGCGACGACCACCAAGCTCGCTCAGAATCGTGCTGCGTACGCATCGGCGGAAGAGACGACGACCCGAGCTTTCGATGTCGCCCCGGCGGCAGACGGCGGCCCGAAGAGCGTGTTCGGATGAGCGCCGCGAGCGCGGCGATACGCGCGCTGATACCCGGCAATCCGGCGGCCGTTGACGCATTCGCGACGGATCTGCATCGCGAGGCGGAAGCCGTCGACAGCGCTCACGGCAACCTGACGCAGGCGAAGAACATGCTGGCGGACTGGCAGGGCGAGGCGGCGGACGGCTTCCGCGCGGAGATCGACCGCAATATCAGGGACACCGAGGACCTGCAGACACGTCTGAGCGGCGCGGCCAAGGCACTGCGCACCTACGCCGGCGAGTTGGACGAGGCGCAGCGCCAGGCCATGCGGTGCCTCGATATCGCCGAGCAACTCGAGATGGCGCCCGAGGAGCTGGCCGACAGGAATTTCTGGGGCGAGATCCAGCTGGAGTGGAAGGGGCACGGCTGGGGAAGCGAGCTCGACGACGACCAGGTGGAGAAGCTGGTCGCGGAGTTCGACCGGATCCTCTCCCGAGCGCGGAAGAAGGCCGAAGAGGCCGGCCGGGTGCTCACGGAGGCCCTGCGCCCGTCCATGGACGAGATCATGGACCGGTACCAGGTCGGCGACGAGAAGATGGTCCAGAACAAGGACGGCATCTGGGCCTATGTGCCGGGCATCAACGCGGAGAAGCCGGTCACCGAGCAGAAGATGATGGCCGAACTTTCCACCTACGAGAAGATGCAATGGGAACTCGCGGCCAACGCGGCATGGTCCCAGTGCCGGGAGCGCTTCGGTGGCCAGGGCGAGCTCGAAGGGCATGCGGACGCCTTCCGCCACACGTACTGGAATGCGCTGATGGTGCGGCGATTTGGTTCTGAATGGACCGAAAAATATGCGACGGCGCATGAATACACCCCCGATAAGGACCAAGCGGGCCGGGTTTCGGAAGCCATGGACCTCCACAACAATGAGGTCGGCCGCAATATCGCGGCACTGCATCCGGATGCCGACGACGACGAGCTGGCGGAGCTCGTCGCGCAGGCCGTCCGTAAGGGCGATGTCGTCGTGGTCGACCGTAACGAGAAACTCCAGCGGTCGGACGACGTCCGACCGGGCGAGACGACTCACGCCGACAAGATCGGCTCCACCCCGTCGTACGACTACGCCCCCTCAGGAGACTTGTGATGGGCGCCGGAAAGGCCATCGGAATCGGCTGTGGCAGCTTGGTAGCGCTGGTGGTGGCCGTGCCCGTGGCCGGTTACTTCATGCTGAAGTCGATGACCGGCATCGACTCCTCCGACCCGCTCGACCCTGAGATCGAGCAGGGTCTGTGCCGGGATGGTGTGGTGAAGCTCGCGGACCTGACGAACGTGTCCTGGGACCAGGTCTACTTCGGCCCGTCGCTCGACGCGCTCCACCAGGAATTCGGGTCCTTCGCCCTCCGGCCTTTCGAAGGCGTCGACGACCCCGAACGGCAGGAGCTCATCGCCTTCGCGCAGGACGGGGAGCTGGTTGCGGTGGTCTCGTCGCAGTTGGGGATACGTGCGGCGGATGGGCGGTCGCTGGGCCCGCGTGCCGCTGTCGTGGTGGCAGAGAAAGCGAAGGGCGAAGGAGAAAGCCCCACGCTCCGGGCAACGGAAACCCCCTCCGACCCGCCTCGACCGCGTCACTGCGGATCGAGCTGAACCCGATCGCGATCACGGACCGCTGTGGCGCTCACCCATGACCTCGCGGGCCAGCCTGATCAAGTCGGGGACAAGGGGATGCCCGGGGCCGTCGCGCCAGGCCAGGACGACGGGGACGGGCGGTGCGTCGGTGATCGGGATGTACGCCATGGCGGGGTGGGGGTGCATGCCGGCGGTGGCGGAGGTGGTGACGCCCACCGCGCGGCCGCCGGTGATGGCGGCGATCCAGTCGTCGGTGTTGCCGATGGTGATCGTGGTCGACGGTCGGGCGGTGGCGGGCCAGAGGTCGAGGGTGGTGGTGCCGGAGACGGTGTTGAGGGCAAGGGTGCGCTCGGCCAGGTCGGTGAGGGAGAGGGTGGGGTGCTGGGCGAGGGGGTCGTCGGCGGGGAGGCCGGCGACGCGGGGTTCCGTGGCGAGCTGCTCGGTGAGCAGGCCCGGGGTCCGTACCTCGCCGCGGAGCAGGGCCGCGTCCACGTCGCCGCGGGCGAGACCGGCCGTACGGTCGTCGATGCGGAGGAGTTCGAGCGGGGTGTCGGGGTGCTCCTCGTGCCAGCGGCGGAGCAGGGCGGGGGTGTACGTACCGGCGGCCGACCAGGCGTGGCCCACGCGCAGCGGCCAGGCGGCGCGGTGGGCCTGGCCGAGGGCGCGGTCGAAGGCGGTGACCGCGATGGCCGCCTGGTCGCGGAAGGTCAGGCCGTCCGGGGTGAGTGCGAGGTGGTGGGTGGAGCGGTCGACGAGGCGGACGCCGAGTTCCGTTTCCAGCTGGCGGAGCGTACGGGAGACGGCGGGCTGGGTGAGATGCAGGCGTTCGGCGGCGCGGGTCACGCTGAGCGTGTCGGCGATGGCGAGAAAGCAGCGGAAATGACGTAGCTCGACGCTCATGCGTGCGGAGCATAACAACAGGGGAAACGGCATTTCACGGACCGGAAGGGCGGGCCTTAGCGTGGGGGATGTGAATCCCAGTCCCGGCAGCCCCGACGGCCCCATATCGGCCGGTTCCGCTTCTGCACCCACCCGCCACTCCGATCTCCCCGGCGCCACGGCCGCCGCATCCGCGCTCCCCGGTGACGGCGGTATCCCGCAGCCCGTGCCGGCCTCGCCCGAGGTGCTGACGGCCGAGGCCCAGGCCGGGACCGCCGGGGCCACGGGAGCGCGCGGGCGGCTCGGGTCGGTGGCGCTGGTGATCGGCGGGATCATCTCTCTGCAGTTCGGCGCCTCGGTGGCGGTGCTGCTCTTTCCGCGGGCCGGTGCGCTGGGCGTCGTCACGCTGCGCCTCGTCGCCGCCTCGCTGGTGCTGCTGATCGCCTGCCGTCCCAAGCTGCGCGGCTATACGCGCGGCGACTGGGCCACCGTGCTCGCCTTTGGCGTCGCGCTGGCGGGTATGAACTCGCTCTTCTACGAGGCGATCGACCGGATTCCGCTGGGGGCGGCCGTCACCCTGGAATTCCTGGGGCCGCTGATCCTGTCGGTGGCCACCTCACGGCGGCTGCTGAGCCTGGTGTGGGCGGGGCTGGCGCTGGGTGGCGTGGTGTTGCTGGGGCGTGAGGGGTTCGACGGGCTCAACCTGGTCGGCGCGGGCTGCGCGCTCGCGGCCGGTGCGCTGTGGGCCGCGTACATCCTGCTCTCGGCCCGTACGGGACAGCGCTTCCCGCAGGCGGACGGGCTGGCGCTGGCGATGACCGTGGCGGCGGTGCTCAGCCTGCCGCTCGGGATCTTCAGTGCGGGGGCGGCGCTGCTCAACCCGGTCACGCTGGGGCTGGGCGCGGCTGTCGCGCTGATGTCGTCCGTCCTGCCGTACACGCTGGAGCTGCTCGCCCTGCGCAAGCTTCCGGCCTCCGGCTTCGCCGTGATGATGAGCCTGGAGCCGGCCGCGGCCGCCACCGCAGGGTTCCTCGTCCTGCACCAGGCGCTGGGCTGGGCCGAGGTGCTGGCGATCGGGCTGGTCGTGGTGGCGAGTGTGGGGGCGGTACGGAGCGCGGGGGCGAAGGCGCACGGTTGAGCGGAGCGCCCGGACGAGAGCCGGGGCGCGCCCTTGGGACTGCCGCCAAGGCGGCCGCCGGAGGCATCCGTGGACGGAGTCCTGCCAAGTGCGTCCGAAGATCCGTCGCATCGGTGACGATGGGCTGCGCGGTGTCACACCACCGCAGAAAGGCGCCAAAGTTCCCATGACAGAGCCCCATCAGTCCTCTCAGCCCTCTCAGCCCCCTCAGACCTATCAGCCCCAGTACGTTCGCCCGGTGCCCACCAGCGCCGAGGAAGCGCTGGCCGCGGCCCGTAAGCACTTCCGGCCCCGCTGCGAAGACGGCACCCTGGCACCCCTCCACGTCGAGGAATTCGACATCGGCTACCTCATCCATGCCACCTTCCCCCCACGCCCCGACCCCACGACGCCCCCGCCTCAAGGCGGCAGCCATCTGGTCATCGCCAAGGACAACGGCCAACTCGGCTACGTGCCCAACCTGCCGCCCGAATACGCGATAGAGGTCTATCGCAAGCACTACCGCCCCACCCCATGAGCGGCGCGCCCGGACACACCCTCACCGCGCCGCCGCACCCGCGCCCGTAGCGGCGTCGCCGGCTGCAGCAGCAGCCCCGCCTTCGGCGTCATCGAGCCGGCGGGGATGTCCAGGTGGCAGTACTGGGCCAGGGTCGCCAGGAGCAGCGCCGCCTCCACCTGGGCGAAGCGGGCTCCGAGGCAGGTGCGCCGGCCGCCGCCGAAGGGGAACCAGGCGTGGTCGGGAACGGGGTCGGGGGCATCGGAGGACCAGCGGCCGGGGCGGAAGGCCGTGGGGTCGTGGAACCAGCGCGGGTCGCGGTGGGCGGTCCACGGGCTGCACCAGACCGTGGTGCCGGCCGGGATGGCGGTCCCGCCCAGGGTGGCGCCCGCGCGGGCGGTGGCGGGGATGATCCAGACGGGCGGGTACAGGCGGAGCGCTTCCTTGATGATGTGCCGGGTCCAGGGGAGGCGGTCGTAGTCGTCGATGGTCGGGAGCCGGCCGTTGAGTACGTGGGTGAGTTCGGCGTCGAGTCGGGCGCGGGCGTCCGGGGACCGGGCCAGCAGGTACCAGGTCCAGGTCAGGGCGGTGGACGTGGTCTCATGGCCGGCCGCCCAGAGGGTGACGGCCTCGTCGCGGACCTCCTTGGGGGACAGCGGGCGGCCCTCCGCATCGCGGGCGGCCAGCAGCCGGCTCAGCAGATCGTCCCGCTCGCCGGCGGCTGCCCCCTCCGCCCGGCGGGCGCCGATCAGCCGGTTGACCTCGCCGTCGAGGTCGGCAACGGCCGCGAGCATCCGCTTACGGGACGGCGTACGCACCCAGCCGGGCAGGAACAGATTGATGCCGCGCAGCTCGTCGCCGATCACCGTCCCGGCGATCTCCATTGCCGCGCCCAGCGCCCTGGACCGATCGCCGAGACCGTTGCCGAAGAGGGTGCGGAGCACGACCTGTTGGGTGAGGAGCGCCATCTCGGCGCGTACCTCGAGGAGTTCGTCCCGGCGCGCGTGGTCCTGCCAGCGCTCCGCCGCCAGCCGGGCGCAGTCGACCATGGTCGTGGCGTACGTGCGGACCTGGCGGGGACGGACGGTCGGCTGGACCAGGGCCCTCTTGCGGCGCCAGTCCGCGCCCTGGCTGACGATCACGCTGTCGCCGGTCACCTGCCGGAACGCCCAGCCGATCTCCAGGATGTCGAAGGTCTGCTCCCGGGCATCCAGCAGCTCGGCGATGTGCTGTGGGTGGGAGAGGAACAGGCTGCGCAGGGGGCCCAGCGACCAGGTCACCGCGTCCCCGAAGTCGTCGCGGAGGCGGGTCAGGAAGGCGAGCGGGGCCTTGCCGAAGGCGGGGAGATTGCCCAGCCAGGGCAGGCCGCGCGGGCCACGAACGGGGCGGAGGGGGACGGCCGATGGGGCGGCGGGCGGCGTGGTCACGGGGCCTCCGGGTGGCGTGAGGGGGAGTTCGCGGTGGGCGGATACCCAGGGTTCGGCCGTGTTCATCGGGTGCCGTGCCGGATTCACCGCATTCGCCGACGGGGGTGACGGCGTCCGGCGGCGCCCGGACAGAAAATCATGCAGGCGTGCTTGATTGTTTCCGCCGCCGCTGCCACGCTCGGAGCGCACCAGCACCAGCACCAGCACCAGCACAGCACCTGTACCGCATCCCACCCGTATATCCGTATGCCGATGTCAACGCGTCCTGTCTGCCCGGCAGTTGGCGCGACGAGGGGAGTGTCGCGTGTCCGAAGCCGGCGCCGTACTGGCGGACCTCAGGGACGAGAGCGAGGAGCTGGACGCCCTGGTCGCCGGGCTCCCGGCCGAGCGGTGGGCCACGCCGACGCCCGCCGAGGGCTGGTCCGTCGCCCACCAGATCGCCCATCTGGCCTGGACCGACCGGAAGTCGCTGCTCGCCGCCACCGATCCGGAACGCTTCGCACAGGAAGCCGTACCGGAGGCGCTCGCCTCGCCGCTGACCTTCGTCGACGAGGGCGCGCGGGCCGGGGCGCAGACGCCGCCCACCGAACTTCTCCAGGGCTGGCGCACCGGCCGCGAGGCGCTGTGGCGGGCGCTCGGGGAGTGGCCGGCGGGCGAGAAACTGCCGTGGTACGGGCCGCCGATGAGCGTCGCCTCGATGGCGACCGCACGGCTGATGGAGACCTGGGCGCACGGCCAGGATGTCGCCGATGCGCTGGGGGCGACGCGTATCCCCACGGACCGGCTGCGCCATATCGCCCGCATCGGGGTGCGGACCCGTAACTTCGCCTACTCCGTTCATCAGCTCACCCCGCCCGAGGAGGAGTTCAGGGTGGAGCTGCGGGCGCCGGACGGGCAGACGGTCTGGGCGTACGGACCGGAGGCCGCGGCGCAGCGGGTGACGGGGGACGCGCTGGAGTTCTGTCTGCTGGTCACCCAGCGGGCGCACCGCGCCGATCTGCCGACCGTACGGGCCGAAGGGGCGGACGCGGAACGGTGGCTGGGGATCGCGCAGGCCTTTGCGGGGCCGCCGGGGAAGGGCCGGAAGCCGGTGGCGGCGGGCGGTACGCGATGACCGGCGGCCCGACAGGTACGGCCACCGGCCCCGCGCCCCCCATAGGCGCCGACCCCGCCACCCTCCGTATCGGCAACGCCTCCGGTTTCTACGGCGATCGCTTCGACGCCCTGCGCGAGATGCTCACCGGCGGCCCCCT
Organism: Streptomyces sp. NPDC048483; assembly: GCF_040651455.1. Lineage (NCBI taxonomy): Bacteria > Bacillati > Actinomycetota > Actinomycetes > Kitasatosporales > Streptomycetaceae > Streptomyces > Streptomyces sp. NPDC048483. Next base: position 9,736 of record NZ_JBEZJZ010000045.1, on the reverse strand, counting down.
CGACGTGGTGACCGGCGACTATCTCGCCGAGCTGACCATGCTCATCCTCGGCCGGGACCGCCTCAAGAACCCCGGGCGCGGCTACGCCACGACCTTTCTGCGGCAGCTGGAGGACGGGCTGGGGCTCGCCGCCGAGCGTGGCGTGCGGATCGTCGCCAATGCGGGCGGGCTGAACCCGGCCGGACTGGCCGATGCTGTACGGGAGTTGGCGGACAAGGCCGGCGTCCCCGTGCGGGTGGCGCATGTGGAGGGCGACGACCTGATCGGTCGGCGGCAGTGGGGCGAGGGGGTGCTGACCGCCAACGCCTATCTGGGCGGCGGGGGCATCGCGGAATGTCTGCGGGCCGGTGCCGATGTGGTGGTGACCGGGCGGGTGACCGACGCGGCCCTGGTCAGCGGGGCCGCCGCGGCACACTTCGGCTGGCGGCCGCAGGACCTGGACCAGCTGGCCGGCGCCGTTGTCGCCGGGCATGTGCTGGAGTGCGGCGCCCAGGCCACGGGCGGGAACTACGCCTTCTTCACGGCGCACGACATCCGCCGCCCCGGCTTCCCGCTCGCCGAGATCGCCGCCGACGGCAGCTCGGTGATCACCAAGCATCCGGACACCGGCGGCGCGGTCACCCCCGGTACGGTCACCGCCCAGCTGCTGTACGAGACGGCCGGTGCGCGGTACGCCGGCCCGGATGTGACGGCCAGGCTCGACACGGTACGGCTGACGGAGGACGGGCCGGACCGGGTCCGGATCGCGGGGGTGCGCGGCGAGGCGCCGCCGCCGACGCTCAAGACCGGGCTGACCCGGCTGGGGGGCTGGCGCAACGAGGTCACGTTCGTACTGGCCGGGCTGGATGTCGCCGCCAAGGCCGAGCTGGTACGGGGGCAGATGGACGCGGCTCTCGATGCCGCGGCCCGCCGGCCCGCCGAGGTGCGCTGGACACTCGCCCGTACCGACCGGGCGGACGCCGACGTCCAGGAGGAGGCGAGCGCGCTGCTGCGGCTGGTGGTGCGGGACGCCGACCAGGACGCGGTGGGGCGGGTGGTCAGCGGCGCGGCGATCGAGCTGGCGCTGGCCAGCTACCCCGGCTTCCATGTGACCGCGCCGCCGGGGAAGGGCGCGCCGTACGGCGTCTTCGAGGCGGTGGCGGTGGATGCGGCCGAGGTGCCGCATGTGGCCGTACTTCCGGACGGTACCCGTGTCGATATTCAACCGGCTGTGGAGACGAGGGAGTTGGCGCGAGCTGCCGATCCGGAACTCCCCGCACCCCTCGACCCCGCCCTGCCCACCCGCCGCGCCCCCCTCGGCTTCGTCGCCGGTGCCCGCAGCGGCGACAAGGGCGGCTCGGCGAACGTCGGCGTCTGGGCCCGTACGGACGAGGCATGGCGCTGGCTGGCCCACACCCTGACCACCGACCGCCTGCGCGAACTGCTCCCCGAATGCGCCGAGTTGCCCATAGACCGTCATGCCCTGCCCCACCTCCGCGCCCTGAACTTCGTCATCGACGGCCTGCTCGGCGCGGGCGTCGCGGCGCAGGCCCGGTTCGATCCGCAGGCCAAGGCCGTGGGGGAGTGGCTGCGCTCGCGGCACATGGAGATACCGGAGGTGCTGCTTTGACCGTGCTCAACACCGCGCTCGACCCCACGGGCGCCGAGTACGCGGAGCGTCGTGCGGCGATGCTCGCGAAACTGGCGGAGGCCGAGGCCGAACACGGCAAGGCGGTCGCGGGGGGCGGCGAGAAGTACGTCGCCCGGCACCGGGGCCGCGGCAAGCTCCTCGCCCGCGAGCGCATCGAACTCCTCCTGGACCCCGATACGCCCTTCCTCGAGCTGTCCCCGCTCGCGGCCTGGGGCAGCGACTACCCCGTCGGGGCGTCGCTCGTCACCGGCATCGGGGTGATCGAGGGGGTGGAGTGCCTGGTCACGGCCAACGACCCGACCGTGCGCGGCGGCGCCAGCAATCCCTGGACGCTGAAGAAGGCGCTGCGGGCGAACGAGATCGCGTATGCCAACCGGCTGCCGGTGATCTCACTCGTCGAGTCCGGCGGCGCCGACCTGCCCAGCCAGAAGGAGATCTTCATTCCGGGCGGGGCGCTGTTCAAGGACCTCACCCGGCTGTCGGCGGCGGGAATTCCGACCGTGGCCGTGGTCTTCGGGAATTCGACGGCGGGCGGCGCCTACGTCCCCGGAATGTCCGACCACGTCATCATGGTCAAGGAACGGGCGAAGGTATTTCTCGGCGGGCCGCCCCTGGTGAAAATGGCGACCGGGGAGGAAAGCGACGACGAGTCGCTGGGCGGCGCCGAGATGCATGCCCGTACCTCCGGGCTCGCGGACTACTTCGCGCTCGACGAACTGGATGCGCTGCGGCAGGCACGGCGGGTGGTCGCCCGCCTCAACTGGCGCAAGGCGCACCCCGATCCGGGGCCGGCCGCCCCGCCCAAGTACGACGAGGACGAGCTGCTGGGCATCGTCCCCGGCGATCTCAAGGCACCCTTCGACCCCCGCGAGGTCATCGCCCGGATCGTGGACGGCTCCGACTTCGACGAGTTCAAACCGCTGTACGGGCCGAGCCTGGCCACCGGCTGGGCCGAGCTGCACGGCTATCCGGTGGGAATTCTCGCCAATGCCCAGGGTGTGCTGTTCAGCGCCGAGTCCCAGAAGGCCGCCCAGTTCATCCAGTTGGCCAATCAGCGCGATATTCCGCTCCTCTTTCTCCACAACACCACCGGCTACATGGTCGGCAAGGAATACGAGCAGGGCGGCATCATCAAGCACGGCGCCATGATGATCAATGCGGTGTCGAATTCCCGTGTCCCGCACCTCTCCGTCCTCATGGGGGCCTCGTACGGCGCCGGCCACTACGGGATGTGTGGCCGCGCCTACGACCCCCGGTTCCTGTTCGCCTGGCCGAGCGCCAAGTCCGCCGTCATGGGGCCGCAGCAGCTCGCGGGTGTGCTGTCGATCGTCGCCCGCGCCTCGGCCGCCGCCAAGGGGCAGCCGTACGACGAGGAGGCGGATGCCGGGCTGCGCGCCATGGTGGAGCAGCAGATCGAGTCGGAGTCGCTGCCGATGTTTCTGTCCGGGCGGCTCTACGACGACGGCGTCATCGACCCGCGCGACACCCGCACCGTCCTCGGCCTGTGTCTGTCGGCCCTCCACACCGCCCCGGTCGAGGGCGCGCGGGGCGGCTTCGGCGTCTTCCGGATGTGAGAGGTAAGGCAGAAGTGATGCGTTCCGTGCTTGTTGCCAACCGGGGCGAGATCGCCCGGCGGGTCTTCCGTACGTGCCGTGAGCTGGGCATTTCCACCGTCGCCGTGTACTCGGACGCCGATGCCGACGCGCCGCATGTCCGCGAGGCGGATGCGGCCGTACGGCTTCCCGGCGACGCCCCGGCCGACACCTATCTGCGGGGCGAGCTGATCGTGCGGGCCGCGCTGGCGGCAGGCGCGGACGCCGTTCACCCCGGCTATGGCTTCCTCTCCGAGAACGCCGGATTCGCGGCCGCCGTGGCCGATGCGGGCCTGGTCTGGATCGGGCCGCCACCCGCCGCCATCGAGGCGATGGCGTCCAAGACCCGCGCCAAGGAGCTGATGGCGGCGGCCGGGGTGCCGCTGCTGGCGCCCGTCGATCCGTCGACGGTCACCGAGGCCGAGCTGCCGCTGCTGGTGAAGGCGGCGGCGGGCGGGGGCGGGCGCGGTATGCGCGTGGTGACCGAACTGGCCGACCTGGGCGAGGAGTTGAAGGCAGCCGCGGCCGAGGCGGCCACCGCCTTCGGGGACGGGGAGGTGTTCGTCGAGCCGTATGTGGTCGGCGGGCGCCATGTCGAGGTGCAGATCCTCGCCGATGCGCACGGGACGGTCTGGACGCTCGGCACCCGCGACTGCTCCCTCCAGCGGCGCCACCAGAAGGTCATCGAGGAGGCCCCGGCCCCCGGACTCTCCGACGCGCTGCGCGACACCCTGCACCAGGCCGCGGCCCAGGCGGCCCGCGCCATCGACTACCGGGGCGCGGGCACCGTGGAGTTCCTGGTCCCGTCCGACGGACGGGCGTACTTCCTGGAGATGAACACCCGCCTCCAGGTGGAGCACCCGGTCACCGAGGAGATCTACGGCCTCGACCTCGTCGCCCAGCAGATACGGGTGGCCGAGGGCCGGGCGCTGGAGGCCCGGCCGCCCGCCCCCTCCGGGCACGCCGTGGAGGCCCGCCTCTACGCCGAGGACCCGGCGGCCGGCTGGCGCCCGCAGACCGGCACCCTGCACCGGCTTGCGCTGCCCGACGGCGTGCGCCTCGACTCGGGCGTCACCGACGGCGACACCGTCACCGTCCACTACGACCCGATGCTCGCCAAGGTCATCGCCTGGGCGCCGACCCGCGACGAGGCCGTACGCAAGCTTGCGGGCGCCCTGGAGCGGGCCCGTATCCACGGCCCGGTCACCAACCGCGAGCTGCTCGTACGGTCCCTGCGGCACCCGGAGTTCGCCGACGCCACCGGGCTGGACACCGGCTTCTACGACCGCAACCTCGCCGCGCTGACCAAGGCCGGGCCGGCCGACGGCGCCGGGGTCTTTGCGCTCGCCGCCGCCCTCGTCGACGCGCACGGCCGCTCCCGCTTCGGGGGCTTCCGCAACGTGCCGTCGGGGCCGCAGGTCAAGACGTACGCCTGCGCGGGCAGCGAGCACGAGGTCCGCTACCGGCTGGGGCGGGACGGGCTGGTCGCCGAGGGCTTCCCGGACGTACGGCTGGTCGGCCTCGCGGCAGGCGAGACGGTGCTCGAAATCGACGGCCTGCGGCAAAAGTTCACGGTCACCCGCTACGGCGACCGGGTCCATGTCGACTCTCCCCCTGCCTCCGGCGGGGCTGCCCCCACGCTCGGCGCCCGCACCCTCACCGCCCTCCCCCGCTTCCCCGACCCCGCCGCCCGCACCGAACCCGGCTCCCTGCTGGCGCCGATGCCCGGCACGGTCGTACGGATCGCGGCGGGACTCGCCGAGGGGGACCGGGTCGAGGCCGGACAGCCGCTGCTGTGGCTGGAGGCCATGAAGATGGAACACAAGATCACCGCGCCGGCCGATGGCACCCTCACCTCCCTGCCCGTCCGTACGGGCCGGCAGGTCGAGCTGGGCGCGCTGCTCGCCGTCGTCACGGACTGACCGGGAGCCGCACCACCCTCCTCTCACCCACCGCACAAGGAGCCGTCATGAGCAATGGCAAGAGCAACCCTGTGATCGAGACCGAGGAACACCGCGATCTGCGGGCCGCCGTCGCCGCGCTGGGCAGGCGCTACGGCCGCGAGTACTTCGCCCGGGTCGTCGCCGAGGGCACACACACCGACGAACTGTGGACGGAGGCCGCCAAGCTCGGCTACCTCGGCGTGAACCTCCCCCAGGAGTACGGCGGCGGGGGCGGCGGCATAGCCGAACTCTCCATCGTCCTGGAGGAACTGGGGGCGGCGGGCTGCCCGCTGCTGATGCTGGTCGTCTCGCCCGCGATCTGCGGCACGGTCATCGCGCGGTTCGGCACCGAGGAACAGAAGCGGACCTGGCTGCCGGGGCTGGCGGACGGCTCCCGCAAAATGGCGTTCGGGATCACCGAGCCGGATGCCGGGTCCAACTCGCACCGCATCACGACCACCGCGCGCCGGGGCTCGGCATCCGTCATCGCGAAACAGGGCCGAGGCGGAGCGAAGCGCAGCGGGACGGACTGGGTCCTCAACGGGCGGAAGGTGTTCATCTCGGGCGTCGACATCGCCGAGGCGACGCTGATCGTCGGCCGGACGGAGGACGCCCGGACCGGCCGCCTCAAGCCCTGCCTCTTCATCGTTCCACGGGACACCCCCGGATTCGGGCGCAGCCCGATCCCCATGGAACTGGCCGCCCCGGAGAAGCAGTTCGAGCTGACCCTGGACGAGGTGCGGCTGCCCGCCGAGGCCCTGGTCGGGGACGAGGACGCCGGACTCCTCCAGCTCTTCGCCGGGCTCAACCCCGAACGGATCATGACCGCCGCCTTCGCGCTCGGGATGGGCCGCTACGCACTCGGCCGGGCCGTCGACTACGCCCGTACCCGCCAGGTCTGGAAGGAGCCCATCGGCACCCACCAGGCCCTCTCGCACCCGCTCGCGCAGGCCCATATCGAGCTGGAACTGGCCCGGCTGATGATGCAGAAGGCGGCACACCTCTACGACGCCGGGGACGACATGGCCGCCGGCGAGGCCGCCAACATGGCCAAATACGCGGCGGCCGAGGCGGCGGTGCACTCCGTCGACCAGGCCGTCCACACCCTCGGCGGCAACGGCCTCACCCACGAATACGGCCTCGCCTCGATGATCACGGCCGCCCGGGTCGCACGGATCGCCCCGGTCAGCCGCGAGATGATCCTCAACTTTGTGTCGCATCAGTCGCTGGGGCTGCCCAAGTCGTACTGAGGGCGGCATCCTTGCCGGTCACCGTCCATCGCCGCCGGTCGCCGCCGGTCGCCGCCGGGCGCAGGCGCATGCACGCCGCTGAAACCGCTGGAAACCGTTGAAGGGGAGGGCCACACCATGGTGTTCCAGGTGTTCCGCAGCGAGTACGAGGACGTCGCCCCCGTGGACCTGCCGATTCATGAGGCCGTCCTCGGGCAGGCGGCAGAGTACGGTGACCGGCCGGCGCTGATCGACGGCACCGACGGCACCACGATCGGCTACGCCCAGCTGGACCGCTACAGCCGCCGGATCGCGGCCGCCCTCGCGGCGTCCGGGGTCCGCAAGGGCGATGTGCTCGCCCTGCACAGCCCGAACACCGTGATCTTCCCGGCCGTCTTCCACGCCGCCTCCCGCTGCGGGGCGACGGTCACCACCGTCCATCCGCTCTCCACCGAGGGCGAGTTCGGCAAGCAGCTGCGGGACTCCGGTGCCCGCTGGATCGTCACCGTCGCCGCGCTGCTGGACACCGCCCGCGCCGCCGCCCGCCAGGCCGACGGCCGGATCGCCGAGATCTTCGTCTGCGATCGCGCCGAGGGCCACCGCTCGGTCCTCGACCTGCTCGACTCCACCGCCCCTGAACCATCGGTCCCCCTCGACCCGGTCAACGACCTGGCCGTACTGCCCTATTCCTCCGGAACCACCGGCACCCCCAAAGGGGTGATGCTCACCCACCGCAACATCGCCACCAACCTCGCCCAGCTGAAACCGCTGGTCAGCACCGGCCCCGAGGACCGGATCCTCGCCGTGCTGCCGTTCTTCCACATCTACGGCCTCACCGCCCTGATGAACGCCCCGCTGCGCAACGGCTCCACCGTCGTCGTGCTGCCCCGCTTCGACCTGCGCCACTTCCTGGCCGCCCTCGCCGAACACCGCATCACCAGCGTGTATGTCGCGCCGCCGATCGTGCTCGCGCTCGCCAAGCACCCCCTGGTCGACGACTACGACCTGTCCTCCCTCCGGCACATCGTCTGCGCGGCCGCCCCTCTGGACGCCGACCTCGCGGCGGCCTGCTCCCGGCGGCTGGGCCTGCCGACGGTCCGGCAGGCCTACGGGATGACGGAACTCTCGCCCGGCACCCATGCCGTACCGCTGGACGTGCCGAACCCGCCACCGGGCGCCGTCGGCAAACTGATCCCCAATACGGAGCTGCGCATCGTCTCCCTGGAGACCGGCGACGACCTGGCGGCGGGGGACAGTGGCGAGATCGTCATCCGCGGCCCGCAGGTGATGAAGGGCTATCTGGGACGGCCCGCTGAGACGGACGCGATGATCGACCCTGACGGCTGGCTGCACACCGGGGACATCGGGCGGGTGGACGGCGACGGCTGGCTGTATGTCGTCGACCGGGTGAAGGAGTTGATCAAATACAAGGGGTACCAGGTCGCGCCCGCCGATCTCGAAGCGTTGCTGCTCACCCATGAGGCCATCGCCGACGCCGCCGTCATAGGCGTCGTCGACGCGGACGGCAACGAGGTGCCCAAGGCGTTCGTCGTACGGCAGCCGGGGGCCGCGCTGAGCGAGGCGGACGTCATCGCGTACGTTGCCGGGCAGGTCGCCCCGCACAAGAAGGTGCGCCGCGTGGAGTTCCTGGACAGCGTGCCGCGCGCCACCACCGGCAAGATCCTGCGGCGCGAACTGCGCGCCAGGGAAAGGAGCTCGACGGCCCGATGACAGACGCACCCACGCCTGCCGAAACACCCCCGTCACCCCTCGTCGCCCGCTCCCACGAGCGCGGCATCACCACCCTCACCCTGAACTCGCCCCACAACCGCAATGCGCTCTCCGCCCGCCTGGTGGCCGAACTCCACCAGGGGCTCGCGGACGCCGCGGCCGACGACGCCACCCGCGCCGTGGTGCTCGCCCACACCGGCGGCACCTTCTGCGCCGGCGCGGACCTGTCCGAGGCCACCTCGGGCGCGGCACAGGACGGGCCGCTGGGGCTCGCCCGGCTGCTGCGCGCCATCGTGGAGCTGCCCCGTCCGGTCGTCGCCCGGGTCAGTGGGCACGTACGGGCCGGGGGGCTGGGCCTGCTCGGCGCCTGCGATATCTCGGTGGCCGGGCCGGAGTCCACCTTCGCCTTCACCGAGGCGCGGCTCGGCCTCGCGCCCGCCGTCATCTCCATGCCGCTGCTGCCGCGGCTGGACCCACGCGCCGCCGGCCGCTACTACCTGACCGGGGAGAAGTTCGGCGCGGCGGAGGCGGCCCGGATCGGCCTGGTGACGCTGGCGGCGGACGACGTGGACGCCGGTCTCGGGCCCGTACTGGAGGGGCTGCGCAAGGGGTCGCCACAGGGCCTGGCCGCGTCGAAGAAGCTGGTCACGGCCGAGGTGCTGCGCGCCTTCGACCGCGACACCGAGGCGCTCGCCGAGCAGTCGGCACGGCTCTTCGGCTCCCCCGAGGCGCGCGAGGGCATGACCGCCTTCCTGGAGCGACGGGCCCCGGCATGGGCGCGCTGACCCCGGCCCGCGGCCCCAAGGAGCCTCAGCAGGAACGCAGCCGCGCCACCCGGCTCAAGCTCCTGGAGGCGGCCATCTCCTGCCTGGCGGAGCGCGGCTGGAGCGGCAGCACGGTCTCCGTCGTCGCCGAGCGGGCGGGGGTGTCGCGGGGCGCGGCCCAGCATCATTTCCGTACCCGCGAGGACCTGTTCACGGCGGCCGTCGAGCATGTCGCCGAGAAGCGGCAGGGCGCCCTGAAGGCCGTCGCGCACAAGCTGCCGCCGGCCGGGTCGATCGCGCGCACCTGGATCATCGTCGAGGAGCTGGTCGACCTCTATACCGGGCCGCTGTTCCGGGCCGCGCTGCATCTGTGGGTGGCGGCATCGGACGAGGAGCAGCTGCGCGACCGGGTCACGGCCCTGGAGGCGCGGGTCGGCCGGGAGGCGCACCGTACGGCGGTGGCGCTGCTGGAGGCCGACGAGACGGTGCCGGGCGTACGGGAGACCGTGCAGGGGCTGCTGGACATGGCGCGGGGTCTGGGGCTCGCCAACCTGCTGACGGACGACTCGGCCCGGCGGGACCGGGTGGTGGCGCAGTGGGCGAAGATCCTTGATGGGGTTCTCCCCACGTTGCCGGGTCCCTTCGGGGGTCGCCCCACGTTGCCGGGTGCGGCGCCGTAGTTGGTGCGGTGGTTCTGGGCCCGCCTTCGGCGGGATCGGGGGAGGTTGTGGGGTGGGTCGCGGATGCGTGGGGGTGGGTGCGGGGCCGGTCCTCCAGGACTTCGTCCCTACGGCCCAACCCCTCCCGCCGGTGACGCGACCACCTCTGGGTGGGTGGGGAGGGTGCG
>NZ_JBEZJZ010000044.1:0-61252 GCF_040651455.1 Streptomyces sp. NPDC048483 | reverse complement strand
CTGACCGAGGCCCGACGCGTGAGCCGTGGCCGGCCGAGGGCGCATCGGTTCCTCAGCAGCAGCTCATACGGGACTTCTTGCTGCTGCCGCTCCCGGCGGGTGCGTCGGCATCCGACGGGTCGTCGTCGGCGTCCTTGCTGTCCTTGGAACCCTTGGCGTCCTTCGGCTCCGGCTCCGGGTCCGCCTTCTTCTGCGGCTTCTCGTCGCCCGGCACGTCCTTGGCGTCCTGCGCCGGCTCGTCGGCTTCGGCCTTGGTGTCGGAGGCGGTTTCCTTCGGGGCGTCTTCCTGCTTGGCGTCGGACCCGGCGTCCGCCGTCTCCTCGGCGGGTGCCTTCTCCATCGCGACCTTCGTGCCGGTGCCGTCCTCCTCGGCGGCGCCGGCATCGGCGTCTTCCGCGTCCGCGGCCTCGGCCGACTGCGCGCCCGGCTCCACCACCGCTTCGCGGCCCGGCACCCTCTTCGCCGAGATGACGAAGTAGACGACGGCCAGGACGAAGACGATCAGCGCGGTCCAGACGTTCAGCCGCAGGCCCAGGATGTGGTGCGCCTCGTCGACGCGCATGTACTCGATCCAGGCCCGGCCCGCGCAGTAGGAGGCGACGTACAGGGCGAAGGCCCGTCCGTGGCCGAGACGGAAGCGCTTGTCGGCCCAGATCACCAGGGCCGCGACGCCGAGGCACCACAGGCACTCGTACAGGAAGGTCGGGTGGTAGGTGCCGCCGACGCGGCCGATGGCCGGGTCGGAGCTGATCTCCAGGGCCCAGGGCACATCGGTGGGCTTGCCGAAGAGCTCCTGGTTGAACCAGTTGCCCCAGCGGCCGATCGCCTGCCCGATGGCCAGGCCCGGCGCCAGCGCGTCGGCGTATGCGGGGAGCGGGATGCCGCGGCGGCGGCAGCCGATCCAGGCGCCCACCGCACCGAGCGCGACCGCGCCCCAGATGCCGAGGCCGCCCTGCCACACCTTGAGGGCGTCGATCAGATGGCCGTCCTCGCCGAAGTACGGCTCGGGCGTCGTGAAGACGTGGTAGAGGCGGCCGCCGACCAGCCCGAAGGGCACGGCCCAAACCGCGATGTCCGCGACGGTTCCGGAGCGGCCGCCGCGCTGCACCCAGCGCTTGTTGCCGAGCCAGACGCCGACGAAGACGCCGATGATGATGCAGAATGCGTAGCCGCGCAGCGGGATCGGGCCGAGATGTACGACGCCGGTCGACGGGCTGGGAATGAATGCGAGGTCCATGGCAGGGTCGACGCTACCGCGCCGGGCGGGGTCGGCGACAACCACACCCGGCAACGGCTGCGTAACGACCCTGGCGTAGCACGCCATGACGCTGTGTGCCCGGGCCCGCAACGAGCCCCCCGGGCCCGCGTACTACGAGGGCGACGCGCTCGGCTGCGGCTTCTGCGGCGGTGTCTGCGGCACCGTCTGCGACGGCTTCCCCGGCTTCTTGCCCTTGTTGGCCTCCAGCACCATCTTCTTGAAGTCCGTCGGCGTGAAGCGCCCGCCCTTCTCCTTGGCCAGGTCCTTGCCGTTGAGCAGGACGGTCGGGGTGCCCTGGTAACCGGAGCCGGTGAAGGCGGTGTTGGACTTCTCGACGAAGCCGGCGTAGCGGTCCTCGTCGACGCACTTGGTGAAGGCGGCGGACGGCAGGCCCTTGACCTTCTCCGCGAGTTGGAGGAGGTACTTCTTGTCGGAGAACCTGTCCTGCTGCTCGGGCGGCTGCTTGGCGTAGAGCAGATCGTGGTACTCACGGAACCGGCCGGCGTCCTGGGCGCAGAGCGCGGCGTTGGCGGCGGTGCGGGAGCCCTTGCCGTTGGTGTTGCCGTCGATGATCGTCGCGAGGTGGTACTCGGTCCTGAGCCGGCCGGAGTCCTCGAGTTCGTGGATGACCGGGCGGAAGCCGGTCTCGAACTGCTTGCAGGCGGGGCAGCGGAAGTCCTCCCACACCGTGAGGGTGGAGGGGGCGTCGGGTGCGCCTACGGGGACGGCGGGTTTGTCGCCGCCGCTGGCCTGCTTGGGGCGGGCGGTTTCGTTGTCGGTGCTGCTGCCTCCGCCGCCCGTCGACGAGGCCCAGATGGCGATGCCGCCGCCGAGCGCCAGGACCGCCACCACCGATCCGGCGACGATCGCCTGGCGGCCGCGCCGGGCGCGTGCCTCTTCCTTGGCCCGCTGTTCCTGCAGCCGCTCGCGGGCGCTGCGCTTTGCGTCATGGTTCTTCTGGTTCACGCCCCTGGACAACGAAGCGGAGGGGTGCCGCCGCACCCCTCCGCACCGATGTTCGCTCTATCGGGGGACGCCCCCCTGGCGGATGGCCTTATGCGCGCTTGCGCACGCCCTCGGCCAGCTCGCCCGCCAGCGCACGGACGCCCGTCAGGCCGGCGTCGAGGTCGCCGTCCGCATCCAGCAGCCGCTTGACGAACGCCGAGCCGACGATCACGCCGTCCGCGAACTGGGCGACCTCGGCGGCCTGTTCGGCGTTGGAGACGCCGAGGCCGACGCACACAGGGAGGCCGCGACGGGCCGCTGTGGTGGCGCGGGTGCGGTCCACCAGGTCCTGCGCCTCGCGGCCGACCGACGCGCGGGTGCCGGTGACGCCCATCAGGGAGGCGGCGTAGACAAAGCCGCTGCCCGCCGCGGTGATCTTGGCGAGCCGCTCGTCGCGGCTGCTCGGCGCGACCACGAAGACGGTGGCCAGACCGTGCTGCTCGGCGGCTTTGCGCCACACCTCGGACTCCTCGACCGGCAGGTCCGGCAGGATGCAGCCGGCGCCGCCCGCCTCGGCCAGGTCGGCGGCGAACCGCTCGACCCCGTAGGCGTCGACGGGGTTCCAGTACGTCATGCACAGCACCGGCGCACCCGTGGCGGCATGCACCTCGCCGACCGTACGGATGACATCGACGATCTTGATGCCGCCGCGCAGCGCGATGTCGTCGGCGGTCTGGATGACCGGGCCGTCCAGGACCGGGTCGCTGTGCGGCAGGCCGACCTCGACGATGTCGCAGCCGCCGTCCAGCATCTCGGTCATCGCCCGGACGCCGCCGTCCACGGTCGGGAAGCCGGCCGGGAGGTAGCCGACGAGGGCGGCGCGGTTCTCCGTACGGGCCTGGGCCAGTACGGAATTCAGGAGCTCAATGTTGCCGGCCATCACTTCTCCCCCTCGCCCGCGGGCTGGACCGCGCCGTTCACGCCGGCCTCGCCCTTGTCGTCGTACAGCCCGAAGTAACGGGCGGCGGTGTCCATGTCCTTGTCGCCGCGGCCGGACAGATTGACCAGCAGCAGGCCCTCGGGGCCCAGCTCGCGGCCGACCTCCAGGGCGCCGGCCAGCGCATGGGCGCTCTCGATGGCCGGGATGATGCCCTCGGTCTGCGACAGCAGCCGCAGCGCCCGCATCGCCTCGTCGTCGGTGACCGCGCGGTACTCGGCGCGGCCGGCGTCCTTGAGGTAGGCGTGCTCGGGGCCGATGCCGGGGTAGTCCAGGCCGGCCGAGATGGAGTACGGCTCGGTGATCTGGCCGTCCTCGTCCTGGAGGACGTACGACCGCGAGCCGTGCAGGATGCCGGGGGTGCCCTCGGTGAGGGTGGCCGCGTGCTCGCCGGTCTCGACGCCGTGGCCGCCCGGCTCGCAGCCGATGAGGCGGACGCCGGTGTCGGCGAGGAAGGCGTGGAAGAGGCCGATGGCGTTGGAGCCGCCGCCGACGCAGGCCACAGCGGCGTCCGGCAGGCGGCCGGCGCGCTGGAGGATCTGGCGGCGGGCCTCGACGCCGATGACGCGGTGGAAGTCGCGGACCAGCGCCGGGAAGGGGTGCGGTCCTGCGACCGTACCGAAGAGGTAGTGGGTGCGGTCGACGTTGGCGACCCAGTCGCGGAACGCCTCGTTGATGGCGTCCTTGAGGGTGCGGCTGCCGGACTTCACGGCGATGACGTCGGCGCCGAGCATCCGCATCCGGGCGACGTTGAGCGCCTGGCGCTTGGTGTCGATCTCGCCCATGTAGATGGTGCACTCGAGGCCGAACAGGGCGCAGGCGGTGGCGGTGGCGACGCCGTGCTGGCCGGCGCCGGTCTCGGCGATGACCCGGGTCTTGCCCATCCGCTTGGTGAGCAGCGCCTGCCCCAGGACATTGTTGATCTTGTGGGAGCCGGTGTGGTTGAGGTCCTCGCGCTTGAGGAACACCCGGGCCCCGCCTGCGTGTTCGGCGAACCGGGGCACCTCGGTGAGCGCGCTGGGACGCCCGGTGTAGTTGACCAGCAGGTCGTCGAGCTCGGCCGCGAACGCGGGGTCCGCCTTGGCCTTCTCGTACTCGGCGGCGACCTCGTCGACCGCGGCGACCAGGGCCTCGGGGATGAACTTGCCGCCGAAGGCACCGAAATAGCCCGCGGGGCTGGGCACCTGACCGTCGGGGTCGGGAATGAAGAACTCGGAGGACATCTGACGCGCTCCTCGATCGGGGCATTGGCCCCGTCGTATCGGATTTCGGACATCACGCTACGGGAGATGACTGCTGCGCACACGGGTGCCGGGGGTGGCGGGTCCGCTCGGTGGGCGACCCGGACCGGCCGGTACGGCACCGGTGGAACGCCACCGGTGGTACAGCGGTACGGGCATCACCCGTACCGGACCGCCGGTCCGCGCCGCTGGGCGCCTTGCCGTCTCCACGGAAGGAACGCCCGGGCGTGACCGTATGGCCGACCGGCCGGAGACCTTCGGCCCCCGGTCAGTGCGCGGCAGCCGGGCGCCATCGGCGCCCGTTGATCTGTCCCGGCTCCGAACCGATGTGATAGCGCACCCGGCGTCCGTGGACGCGTCGCGCGGGCGCCCGGCAGCCACGCGGCCGACAACCACGCCCCAGCGCCGCGTGCCGGCCGTCCCCGGCGGCCGCGGCGAGCACCACGGACGGGCCGGAGCGGTGGCCAGGACAGGCCCTCGGCCCGGGACGGCGGATGCGGGAGGCACTGACGGTCATGTGAGCGGTCCGGGCCTTCAGGAGCGCCCGTGGCGGATCGCCGGGTGGGAGCCCGCGGCGACCAGGTCGGCGACCGCGGTCCTGGGGTCCTTGCCGGTGACGAGGGACTCGCCGACCAGGACCGCGTCCGCGCCGTCGTTGGCGTAGGCGATCAGGTCGTGCGGGCCGCGCACCCCGGACTCGGCGATCTTGACGATGTGGTCGGGGATCTCGGGGGCGATGCGGGCGAAGTTGCCGCGGTCGACCTCGAGGGTCTTCAGGTCGCGGGCGTTGACGCCGATGATCTTGGCGCCGGCGTCCACCGCGCGGGCGACCTCTTCCTCGTCGTGCACCTCGACCAGCGGCGTCAGACCGATCGACTCGGCGCGCTCGATGAGCGAGACCAGCGCGGGCTGCTCCAGTGCGGAGACGATCAGCAGGGCGAGGTCGGCACCGTAGGCGCGGGCCTCCCACAGCTGGTAGGCGGTGACGATGAAGTCCTTGCGCAGGACGGGGATGTCGACCTTGGCGCGGACGGCCTCGAGGTCGGCCAGCGAGCCGCCGAAGCGGCGCTGTTCGGTCAGGACGGAGATGACCGCGGCGCCGCCCGCTTCGTAGTCGGCGGCGAGCGCGGCCGGGTCGGCGATCGCGGCGAGCGCGCCCTTGGAGGGGCTGGACCGCTTGACCTCGCAGATCACCGTGACGCTTTCGCCCTTGAGGGCCGCCACGCCGTCCTTGGCCGGGCGTGCCTTCTGGGCCCGCTCCTTGAGCTCGTCGAGGCTGACGCGTGCCTGCCGCTCTGCGAGGTCGGCGCGGACTCCGTCGATGATCTCGTCGAGCACACTCACGCGAGCGGCCTCCTTCTAGAACGGTGGGGGTGGACGGTGCCCCCTGGTACGAGGCGCCGTCCCATCAGGCACTCCGATGGTATCCGCCATGGGGCACAGGTCCCGCATCCGGTTGACGGTGGTCCCACCACCTGGACAGCGGCCGGTTTCCTGGTGCCCTGGGGCAGGCGGCCGGTCATGGCGTCAGGCCGGTGCCGAAGGGGAGGTTGCGTACCGCCGTGAAGGCCAGCAGCAGGGCGCCGAGCGCCCACCAGTGGACGGCCCCGAGACGCGGGCCGGGCGTGCGGCGGCCGCGGGCCGCGCGCAGGAGCCAGAGCGCACAGAAGACGGCGAAGGCGGCATAGCCGGCCACCGCCGGCGCATTGGCGTGCAGTGCGGCGCCCAGGTCGCCGTGCGCGACGGCATGCGCGCTGCGCAGCCCGCCGCAGGCCGGGCAGAAGATGCCGGTGAGGTGCAGCAACGGGCAGACGGGGTAGTGGCCGGGCTCGCCGGGATCGACGGCGCCGACGACGGTGAAGGCGGCCGTGACGGCCGTGAGGGTTCCCAGCGGCGCCGCGAGCCTACGCGGCAGGCCGCCCGCCATCCGGACCTCGGCCACGGGATCGGTCACGCTGCCCATGGTGACCCCGAATGCGCGAAGGCGCAGCTTCTCGGCCGCCGTACGGGGTGGGCACGGACGGCGGGTACGCACCGAGGGGGCGTACGGGCCGGGAAGCGGCGCCTTCGGAGGTGCTGCTGAGATGCGGGAGCGGTGGTCAGCTCTCCTGCGGACGGACCTGCGCCGCGGGGGACGGCTTGGCCGCGCGCTTCGGCTCCGAACCCAGGCCGGCCATCCGCATCAGGCCGCCGACCACGGCGCCGAGGCCGATCAGGACCATGCCCGCCCAGAACCCGGGGACGTTCGCCAGCACGATGAAGGCTCCGGAGACACAGAAGCCGATGAACGAGATGATGACGCCGGTCCAGGCGGCGGGGGTGTGTCCGTGGCCACTGCTCGACATGAGTGCTCCTCGTTGCTCTCTCGCGCCGGGGTCCGGGCGCGGTAATCGTCGTCCATTGTCACCGATGCCGGGGCGGGCACCGTTACCGGGTGGGGTCCTCGCCGCGGTCCAGGGACTTCCAGATCTCCTCGGGACGGTCCAGGTCCGGGGGCGTCGGCGCGCGCCGCGGACCGCGGGCGCCGCCCGGTGTGCGCTCGTACTTCCCCGACATTGCGGGCCAGTGGCGGCCGCAGAGCAGGGCGAGCAGTCCGGCGGCCAGCAGCAGCAGACCGCCAGCCGCGGTCACCCACGGCCAGAGGGTGTGCGTGACGTGATGCACATCGGTGCCGGCCAGACCGACGGCGGTGGACGCCTGCTCGCGCAGCGCCGAGGTGTCGGAGTTGCCGAGCGCGGCGGCAACGGCGATGCCCAGGCCGCTGAGCGCGAGCAGCAGGGCGACCGCGATGCGGCCGGCCCGGCGGACCGCGAAGACGGCGACCAGTGCGGCGAGGCCGACGACGGCCAGCGCGCCGGGCACGCCGGTCACATCGCTGCCGGTCACGCTGCGCGGCAGCTCGCCCTGGGCCAGGACCGCGGTGCCGGTGGCCCAGGTCCGGCCGGCGGCCAGCAGCGCGAGCGCGGCGCCTGCCGCGCCGGCCACCAGCGCCAGGGCGAGGCTGCGCTTGGCGCTGCGGGGCGCGCCGGACGGCGCGGGCGCGGCTTCTGTACGGGGCTGGGGTACGGCACTCACGCGTACCACTATCGCGCACCGGCCCACGCCGCCCGGCGCGCGGGGTGGGGCAGCCATCCGGACGGGCCGGGGCGGCCTGCTTGTCCGGGTGCCGGGGCGGCTTACTTTCCGGACGGGCCGGGGCGGCCTGCTTGTCCAGGTGGTTCGCCGTGTGCACGGCCCGCAGCACCGCCGCCGCCGCCCTGTTGGGCGCTCGGGGCACCCCGCGGCGGGGCGGGCCGGGGCAGGAGCCGTTGGTGGTCCCGCCCGGTGGACCGCCCCGGGGTGGCCTACTTGTCCAGGTGGTTCGCCGTGTGCACGGCCCGCAGCACCGCCGCCGCCTTGTTGCGGCACTCGGTGTCCTCGGCGACCGGGTCGGAGTCGGCGACGATCCCGGCGCCCGCCTGGACGTAGGCGGTGCCGTCCCGCAGCAGCGCCGTACGGATCGCGATGGCGGTGTCGGAGTCGCCGGCGAAGTCCAGATATCCGACGCAGCCGCCGTACAGGCCGCGCCGGGTCGGCTCCAGTTCCTCGATGATCTGCATGGCGCGGGGCTTGGGCGCGCCGGAGAGCGTCCCGGCCGGGAAGCAGGCCGTCAGCACGTCGAAGGCGCTACGGCCCTTGGCGACCGTCCCCGTCACCGTCGAGACGATGTGCATGACATGGCTGTAGCGCTCGACGGACATGAAGTCGACGACCTCGACGGTGCCCGGCTCGCAGACCCGGCCCAGGTCGTTGCGGCCCAGGTCGACCAGCATGAGGTGCTCGGCGCGTTCCTTGGGATCGGCCATCAGCTCGTCCGCCAGCGCCTGGTCCTCCTGGACGGTCGCGCCGCGCGGCCGGGTCCCGGCGATCGGATGCACCATCGCCCGGCCCCCCTCGACCTTCACCAGCGCCTCCGGGCTGGACCCGACGACGTCGAAGGCCGTGCCGCCGTCGCCGCTCTCGAAGCGGAAGAGGTACATGTACGGGCTGGGGTTGGTGGCCCGCAGCACCCGGTAGACGTCCAACGCGCTTGCCGTACAAGGGGTTTCGAAGCGCTGGGAGGGCACCACCTGGAACGCCTCGCCGGCCCGGATGCGCTCCTTGATGTCCTCGACCACCTCCTGGAAGGCGGGGCCGCCCCACTTGGCGGTGTACGGCGGCACCTCGGACGGCGGCAGCGCGGCGGCACCGGCGGGCCCGGGGCGGGCGAGGTCGTAGGCCATCGCGTCCAGGCGGGCCACCGCGTCCGCGTACGCCTCGTCGATGCCGGTCTCGAGGTCGTTGTGGTTGATCGCATTGGCGATCAGCAGGACCGTGCCGTTCCAGTGGTCGAGCACCGCAAGGTCGGAGGTGAGGAGCATGGTCAGCTCGGGCAGCCGCAGGTCGTCCTCGGTGCTGTCGCCGACCTTCTCCAGGCGGCGCACGATGTCGTAGCCGAGGTAGCCGACCATGCCGCCGGTGAACGGCGGCAGGCCCGCGCCCTCGACGAGGTCGTGCGGGGTGTGCAGCGCCTCGACGGTGGCGCGCAGCACGGCGAGCGGGTCGCCGTCGGTGGGCACGCCGACGGGCGGGGTGCCGAGCCAGTGGGCCTGCCCGTCACGGGTGGTGAGCGTGGCGGCGCTGCGTACGCCGATGAACGAGTACCGCGACCACGTACGGCCGTTCTCGGCGGACTCGAGGAGGAAGGTGCCGGGGCGCTCGCCCGCGAGCTTGCGGTACAGGCCGACCGGGGTGTCGCCGTCGGCGAGCAGCCGCCTGGTGACCGGGATGACCCGGCGGTCCTTCGCGAGGGTGCGGAAGTTCTCGAGGTCCGGTGTCGCGGTGCCGGTGGTTCCCGTGGTCATGGCGTCGGATCCTAGTAGTGCTCGGCGTGGCGCGGGGCGCGCGTCCGCCAGGTGATCCCGTACGGGCCGCGCGCGGGTGATCCGTACGGGCCGCGCCCGACAGTACGACGTGTCGGCCGGCGCGTGGAGGTCGGCCTCGCGTGACGCCTCCTTTTACTCAGCAACAATCACGGAGCGTAATCAATTCCCGGATTCATTACATAGTGTTACGGGGCGTCGCGCAAGCCCCTGCCCGGCGCGATCAGTCCTGGGGACGCGATCAGTCCTGGCGGAGCAGTACGTCCGCGTCGAAACAGGTGCGGTCGCCGGTGTGGCAGGCCGCGCCGACCTGGTCGACCTTGATGAGGATGGTGTCGGCGTCGCAGTCCAGGGCCACGGACTTGACGTGCTGGAAGTGGCCGGAGGTGCCGCCCTTGACCCAGTACTCCTGGCGGCTGCGGGACCAGTACGTGCCGCGCCCGGTGGTGAGCGTGCGGTGCAGCGCCTCGTCGTCCATCCACCCGAGCATCAGCACCTCGCCGGTGTCGTACTGCTGGGCAATGGCGGGGACCAGGCCGTCGGCGTTGCGCTTGAGGCGGGCGGCGACGGCGGGGTCCAGGGAGGGTGCTGCGGTGGACGGGGTGTCGGAGTCGGAGGCGGTGACGCGGCTGCTCATGGTGCCCATTGTGCCGCCCGGCATTCCGCGACGAGGCATTCTGGTCGTATGCACCCGCCGCAGCCGCCCCTCCCGCCCCCGCCGCCGGACCCGGACCGGGCGGCGAAGGTGGCGGTCCGGGTGCTGGTCTCGGTCTTCGCGGCGGCGGTGGTCGTCGGGACCGTCCTGGTGGTGCTGTCGGTCGGAGGGTGAGTGCGGCGGCGCGGCAGCGCGAGTGCGGCGCCGTGGCAGTGCGCAGGGCCCGGTCGTAGGGTGGCCGTATGTCGACCCATGCGAAGCGTGAACGGCTCCTTCTCGCCGATCTGTTGGAGAGCGCGGGGGCGGAGGCGCCGACGCTGTGTGAGAACTGGACGGCGCGGGATCTGGCCGCGCACGTGGTGGTACGGGATCGGCGCGCGGACGCGGCGGCCGGTCTGGTGATCAAGCCGCTGGCCGCGCGGCTGGAGCGGGTGCAGGCGGAGTACGCGGCCAAGCCGTACGAGGA
Source organism: Streptomyces sp. NPDC048483 (assembly GCF_040651455.1). Taxonomy (NCBI): domain Bacteria; kingdom Bacillati; phylum Actinomycetota; class Actinomycetes; order Kitasatosporales; family Streptomycetaceae; genus Streptomyces; species Streptomyces sp. NPDC048483. The sequence continues at coordinate 50,789 of NZ_JBEZJZ010000044.1, read as the reverse complement.
ACTGATCCAGCTGATCCGGACCGGGCCGCCGGCGATGTCGCCGTTCGCGCTGAAGCAGATCGACGAGGCGTCCAACACCGTGGAGTTCTATGTCCACGCCGAGGACGTGCGGCGGGCGCAGCCGGACTGGAGTCCGCGGGAACTGGATCCCGTCTTCTCCGATGCGCTGTGGTCGCGGCTCGAGCGGGGGGCGCGGGTGCTGGGCCGTAAGGCGCCGGTGGGACTGGTGCTGCGGCGGCCGGACGGGCAGACGGCGGTGGCGCACCGCGGTACGCCGGTGGTCACGGTGACCGGTGAGCCGGGTGAGCTGACGATGTTCGCGTTCGGCCGGCAGGAGGCGGCCGACGTGCAGCTGGACGGCGACAAGGAGGCGGTCGAGCGGGTGGGGGCGGCGAGGCTGGGGGTCTGAACCGTCCGTTGCGCGTTCGCTGCGCTTTGCCTGGGCCCCACGTTGTCGGCTTTCCCGCCGTGGGGGTTGTTCGCCGTTGCGCCTGCGGCCCCTCCGCTGCGCTTTGCCTGGGCCGACGTGTTCGGCTGTCCCGCCGTTGGGGTTTGTCGCCGTTGCTCCCCCACTGCCTAAAGGGCGTGGGAGGTACCCCCAGCGGCGGGCGTGGGTTTGTCGGGTGCGGTGACGGCCCTACACGGCTTCGCCGCTACGGTCCGTCCCCTCCCGTGGGCGGGTGGTGAGGCCGGTGGGGGTGGGCGTTGAGTGTCCAGTGCCCCGTCACTGGGTCCACTGGCCGCACCCGACCACGTACGTACACCCCCACGGGTCTCCACCACCCCCAACGGGGAGGCGCCGGGCCGCAGGACGAAGTCCGGAGGCCCGGTGCCGCAGCCGAACAGCCCCGCGCAGCGGCACCAGCCCGCCGCAGGCGAAACGGCGAACAACCACCACGGCGCCGCAGCCGAAAACGTCGGCCCAAGCAAAGCGCAGCGGAAGGCTACAGGCGATCCCGCAGAATCCGTTCCAGCTCCCGCGCAGCGCGAGGCGGCGAGACGTCGCCTCGGTGGGCGACCGAGACGACGCGGTGCATGGCGGGGCTGGCGAAGCGGGTGACGCGCAGGCCGGAGCGTTCGGCGACCATGCTCGGTACGACGGCGATGCCCAGGCCGGCGCGTACGAAGCCGAGGACGGCGTCCATCTCGCCGCCCTCCACGGTGAAGGTGGGTTCGAAGCCGGCCGCCCGGCAGGCCGCGGTGGTGAATTCCCGCAGGTCATAGCCGCGGCGGAACATGGCGAGGGGGCGGCCGCGGAGGTCCTCGACGCGGATGCGGGTACGGCGGCCGGTCACCGGGGCGGGGCGGTCCGGGGCGGAGACCACGACCAGCTCCTCCCGCAGCAGCTCGGAGGTGGCCAGGGCCGGGGCCTGGACCGGGAGCGGCGTGATGACCAGGGCGAGGTCGAGTTCGCCGTCGGCCAGCGCCCGGACGAGGTCCTGGGAGCCGTCCTCCGTGACGATCAGGTCGACGCCGGGGTAGGTGGCATGGAAGGTGCTGAGCACATCCGGAACGAGGCTGGCGCAGAGGCTGGGCGGGGCGCCGAGGCGGAGCCGGCCCCGGCGGAGCTGGGCGACTTCCTGGACCTCGCGGCGGGCGGTCTCGGCGTCGGCGAGGATGCGCCGGGCCAGTGGCAGCAGGGTCTCGCCGGCGTCGGTGAGGGTGATGTGGCCGCGGGCGCGGTGGAAGAGCTCGGCGCCCAGCTCCCTTTCCAGGGACCTGATCTGCTGGGAGAGGGAGGGCTGGGCGACATGTTCGCGCTCGGCGGCGCGGGTGAAGTGGCGGGTGTCCGCGACGGCCGTGAAGTAGCGGAGCTGCTGCAGCTGCATAAGGGGAATATAAAGCAGCGATAGGCCTGGCCTATGGAGATGAGCCGGACCATGTCTTGGACTGATGGGCGGGTGCGTCCTTACGGTCGGGTTCATGGCACTGGACACGCGGACGGATCGACGGCCGTCCTTCGTCGGACTCATGTGGGGCTCGACCGTCGGCAAGAAGACGGCGATGGCCGTCAGCGGCATCGTGATGCTGCTGTATCTGGTGGTCCATATGCTGGGCAACCTCAAGATCTTCTTCGGGGCCGCGGACTTCGATGCGTATGCCGCCTGGCTGCGCACCATCGGCGAGCCGTTCCTGCACCACGAGTGGTTCCTGTGGCTGGCGCGGGTGGTGCTGGTCGTCGCCGTCGTCACGCATGCGGTGGCCGCGTACCAGCTCAGCCGCCGGGACATCGCCGCCCGGCCGGTGAAGTATGCGCACAGGCGGAAGCGGGCCTCCTACGCCACCCGCACCATGCGCTGGGGCGGCATCATCCTCGGCCTGTTCATCGTCTGGCACATCCTGGACCTCACGACGCTGACGGTGAACCCGCACGCCGCGGCCGGCCACCCGTACGCCAATGTCGTCGCCACGTTCTCCACCTGGTACGGCGACGTCATCTACATCGCCGCGATGCTCGCGCTCGGGCTGCATGTCCGGCACGGCTTCTGGAGCGCCGCGCAGACCCTCGGCGCGGGCAGCGCCACCCGGGACCGGGTGCTCAAGACCACGGCCGATGTCCTCGCGCTGCTGCTGACGGCGGGCTTCGTCTCCGTACCCGTCGCCGTCATGACCGGATTGGTGAGCTGACGTGACCGCATACACCCACTACGCGACCGGCACCCCGGTCGTCGACACCAAGGCCCCGAAGGGCCCGATCGCCGAGCGCTGGGACACCCGCCGCTTCGAGGCGAAGCTGGTCAACCCGGCCAACCGGCGCAAGCACACCGTGATCGTCGTCGGCACCGGTCTGGCGGGCGGCGCGGCGGGCGCCACGCTCGCCGAACAGGGCTACCACGTCGTGCAGTTCTGCTACCAGGACTCGCCGCGACGGGCCCACTCCATCGCCGCGCAGGGCGGCATCAACGCGGCGAAGAACTACCGCAATGACGGCGACTCCGTGCACCGGCTGTTCTACGACACCGTCAAGGGCGGCGACTTCCGGGCGCGCGAGTCGAATGTGCACCGGCTGGCGCAGGTCTCGGTGGAGATCATCGACCAGTGTGTGGCGCAGGGTGTGCCGTTCGCCCGCGAGTACGGCGGGCTGCTCGACACCCGTTCGTTCGGCGGTGTCCAGGTCTCCCGTACGTTTTATGCCCGCGGCCAGACGGGGCAGCAGCTGCTGCTCGGCGCGTACCAGGCGCTGTCGCGGCAGATAGCCGCGGGGAACGTGGAGATGCACCCGCGTACGGAGATGCTGGACCTGATCGTGGTGGACGGGCGGGCCCGCGGCATCGTCGCCCGCGATCTGGTCACGGGCCGGATCGACACGTACTTCGCCGACGCGGTCGTCCTGGCCTCCGGCGGCTACGGGAACGTCTTCTACCTCTCCACCAACGCCATGAACTCCAATGCGACCGCCGTCTGGCGGGCGCACCGGCGCGGCGCGTACTTCGCCAATCCCTGCTTCACGCAGATCCACCCGACCTGCATCCCGCGCACCGGCGACCACCAGTCCAAGCTGACGCTGATGAGCGAGTCGCTGCGCAACGACGGCCGGATCTGGGTGCCGAAGGCGAAGGGCGACCAGCGGTCCCCGAAGGACATTCCCGAGGACGAGCGCGACTACTACCTGGAGCGGATCTATCCGTCCTTCGGCAACCTGGTGCCGCGCGACATCGCGTCCCGGGCGGCGAAGAATGTGTGTGACGAGGGGCGCGGGGTCGGGCCCGGCGGCCAGGGTGTGTATCTGGACTTCGCGGACGCCATCGCGCGGATGGGCCGTAAGGCGGTCGAGGCGAAGTACGGGAACCTCTTCGACATGTACGCGCGGATCACCGACGAGGATCCGTACGAGGTCCCGATGCGGATCTACCCGGCCGTGCACTACACGATGGGCGGGCTGTGGGTCGACTACGACCTGCAGACCACCGTCCCCGGCCTGTTCGCCATCGGGGAGGCCAACTTCTCCGACCACGGCGCCAACCGTCTCGGCGCCTCCGCGCTGATGCAGGGCCTGGCCGACGGCTATTTCGTGCTGCCGTCGACCATCAACGACTATCTCGCCCGCCATCCGCGCAAGGACGAGGTCGGCGCCGGGCATCCGGAGGCGGTGGCGGCCGTACGGGAGACCGAGGAGCGGCTCGCCCGGCTGCTGGCCGTGGACGGGGACCGTACGCCGGACTCCTTCCACCGCGAGATCGGCGAACTCATGTGGGAGTACTGCGGGATGGCCCGTACCGACGAGGGGCTGCGCAAGGCCCTCGACCGGATCCCGCAGATCCGTGAGGAGTTCTGGCGGCGGATCAAGGTGCCCGGCACCGGCGAGGAGTTCAATCAGTCGCTGGAGAAGGCCAACCGCGTCGTCGACTACCTGGAGCTGGCCGAGCTGATGTGTCTCGATGCGCTGCACCGGGCGGAGTCCTGCGGCGGCCACTTCCGTGCGGAGTCCCAGACCCCCGACGGGGAGGCCGCCCGCCGCGACGAGGCGTTCTCGTACGTGGCTGCCTGGGAATACGGGGGGTCCGGGGGTCGTCCCCCGGGAGAGCACAGCACCGCCACCGGCGACGCTCCCACCCTGCACAAGGAAGACCTGGTCTTCGAGTACGTCCACCCCACCCAGCGGAGCTACGCATGAAGCTCACCCTGCGCGTCTGGCGCCAGCAGAATCCCGACGCCCCGGGCGCCATGTCCACCTACGAGGTCGACGGCATCTCCCCGGACATGTCCTTCCTCGAGATGCTCGACACCCTCAACGAGTCGCTGATCCTCTCCGGCGACGACCCGGTCGCCTTCGACCACGACTGCCGTGAGGGGATCTGCGGCGCGTGCAGCCTCGTCATCAACGGCGATGCGCACGGGCCGGAGCGGACCACGACCTGCCAGCTGCACATGCGGTCGTTCTCCGACGGCGACACCATCGACATCGAGCCGTGGCGGGCCTCGGCGTTCCCGGTCGTCAAGGACCTGGTCGTCGACCGTTCCTCCTTCGACCGGATCATCCAGTCGGGCGGCTACATCACCGCCCCGACCGGCGCCGCGCCCGAGGCCCACGCCACGGCCGTGCCCAAGCCGACCGCCGACGCGGCCTTCGAGCACGCGGAGTGCATCGGCTGCAGTGCCTGTGTGGCGGCCTGCCCCAACGGCTCGGCGATGCTCTTCACCTCGGCGAAGGTCAATCACCTCAACGTCCTGCCGCAGGGCTCGCCCCAGCGTGAGTCCCGTGTCCTGGACATGGTGGGCCAGATGGACGCCGAGGGCTTCGGCGGCTGCACCCTGGCGGGGGAGTGCGCCACGGCCTGTCCCAAGGGCATCCCGCTGTTCAGCATCACCAGGATGAACCGCGAGTTCGTGCGGGCGGCGCGCAAGGGGCGCTGAGTCACACCGCGGCGGTCCCGATGAGCCCTTCCCGGGTGACGAGCGCAGCCAGTTCGGGCTCGCTCATCTGCCGGGTGCCGTCGGGCCGCCGCGGCAGGACCAGGTAGCGGCTCTCCGCGCTCGAGTCCCACACCGTGATCGCGGTGTCCTCGGGCAGTTCCAGCCCGAACTCGGCCAGCACCGCGCGCGGTTCCCGCACCACCCGCGAGCGGTAGGCCTCGCTCTTGTACCAGGACGGCGAGGGTCCCAGCAGGCCGATCGGGTAGCAGGAGCACAGGGTGCACACGATGACGTGGTGGGCGGCGTCGGTGTTCTCGACGACCTTGAGCCGTTGTTCCTGAATGCCGCCCGCCATCGAGAGCCCGACCTCGGGCAGCGCGGCGTTGGCATCGGCCAGCAGCCGTCGCCGGAAGCCTTCGTCGGCCCACGCCCGCGCCACGATCCGCGCCCCGTTGACCGGTGACGCGCCCTTGAGCATCGTGGCGAGCGCCGCGTCCAGCTGGGTTTCGTCGACCACGCGGGCCTCGATCAGCCGCTCCTCCAGCCGCCTCACCCGTGCCGCCACCGGCGTACTGGTGTGTCCGTCGCTCATGCCCCGTCCCTCCGTGCCCGTTCGATGTACGACTCCCAGAGGTCGACCGTGACCTCGTGGTCTCCCTCGCCCCACAGGTCGCGCGCCGCAAAGGCCACGGTGTAGACGGGCTCGACCCGTGGCTCGGCGAGGCCCGCGGCCACCTCGTCGGCAAGGGCCCAGCGGCCCTGTGACTCGACGATCCGCCCCACCTGCCCGCGTACATACCGCGGCACGCGGGTGTGCCCGACGGGATCGCCGGCGCGCACCCGGACCCACTCCCCCGCACGGAAGTCACCCATCCGAGAGGACCTTCCGCTCCGCGAGCAGCGTCTCGATCGCGATCAGCCACCGCTCGTAGTACGAGGTCGCCAGGTACTGCTGGGGGTCCATCCGCTCGACCGCGTCCCGGAACTCATCGAGGCGGTAGACGCCGTTGCGTACCAGTACGGAGTTCAGCGCGAACACCCGCGCCTCCCAGTCGGCGTGGAACGGCGGTTCGTCCGCCTCGATCTGCAAGGCGCCGAATCCGGTCTGCCCGCCCACATCATTGACACGGCTCATGGGCGGAGCGTACGGGCAGAGACCGTCCCGTCGGGTGCAGGGCGCCCCGTGGGCCGGCCGCTGATCCTCTCCGGCACGGGTCGGCCGGTCAGGGTCGAGCGAGCCGGTCGGCCCGCAGCAGGGCCGTGACCCGATCCGCGCCGCCGGCCGCCAGCCAGGTGCGGAAGTCGGTCAGTTCCGGGTGGCGGGCGCGCAGGGCGGGGATGTCGGCGTGCCAGATCCCGGCCGGGTCGGCGAAGGCGCGGGCGGCCTGGGGCGGCAGGCCGGCGCGCTCCGCCGGCAGGTGCCGGTAGGTGATCGGGCGTCCGGTGAACTCGCTGATCAGGGCCGCTGCTTGACGGGACGTCAGTTCGTCGCCGGCCAGCTCCAGGGCGCGGCCCAGGTACTCCTCGGGGCGCGCGAGGGCCAGTGCGGCGAAGACGCCGATGTCGCGGGTGGCGATGAGCTGGACGGGGACGTCCGGCGGGAAGAGGTGCACCAGCTCACCGTCGCCGGTGATACCGCCGAAGGGCAGGCCGGGGATGGTGTGGTTCTCCATGAAGCGCACCGGCCGCAGCACGGTCGCCGGCAGCCCGAGCGCGGCGATCCGTTCCTCCACGGCCCGTTTGGCCGCCCAGTAGCCGATACCGGTCGGGCGCTCGGCCCCGCCGACCGAGGCGAACACGAAGTGCCGGACGCCCGCCTGTGCGGCGGCGGTTGCCAGGTTGTCGCCGCGCCGCACCTCCCGGTCGGGGTCCTTGTCGTCCGGGGTCACCCCGAAGATGCCGTACGCGCCGTCGGCGGCCGCGGCCAGCGACGCCGGGTCGTCCAGGTCTCCGGTCACCGCTTCGGCGCCGGTTTGCACCAGGCCGTCGACCGCGTCCTTGCGCCCCTTGCGTACGAGCACCCGTACCCGCCATCCGTCCGCCAGCAGCCGCGCGGCGGTGGCCCCGCCCTGCCGCCCGGTCGCCCCGGTCACCAGGACGGTCCGGTCCGCGCGCCGCGCGCTCACCTCGGGCCCGACACGTTCCGTACGCATGGCTCTCCCCCTTCGCCGGGCCTCCGGACACGACACGGAGGCACCCTCCGAATATACGGAGAGTGCCTCCACTTAACAAGGTCGCCGGGCCGGGCCGGGTTACCGCACCGGGTGCCCCGCCCCCCGCAGCGCGTCCTTGACCTCGCCGATCCGCAGGTCGCCGAAGTGGAAGACGGAGGCGGCCAGTACCGCGTCCGCCCCCGCGGCCACGGCCGGGGCGAAGTGGTCCAGCTTGCCGGCGCCGCCGGAGGCGATGACCGGGACGGTGACGTGCTTGCGGACGGCCTCGATCATCTCCACGTCGTAGCCGTCCTTGGTGCCGTCGGCGTCCATGGAGTTCAAAAGGATCTCGCCGGCGCCCAGTTCGGCGGCGCGGTGGGCCCATTCGACGGCGTCGATGCCGGCGGAGCGGCGGCCGCCGTGCGTGGTGACCTCGAAGGAGCCCGACGGTGTGCGGCGGGCGTCCACGGACAGGACCAGGACCTGACTGCCGAAGCGTTCGGCGATCTCGCGGATCAGGTCGGGGCGGGCGATGGCGGCGGTGTTGACGCCGACCTTGTCGGCGCCGGCGCGCAGCAGCTTGTCGACGTCCTCGGGGGTGCGGACGCCGCCGCCGACGGTGAGGGGGATGAAGACCTGCTCGGCGGTGCGGCGGACCACGTCGTAGGTGGTCTCGCGGTTGCCGGAGGAGGCGGTGATGTCGAGGAAGGTCAGCTCGTCGGCGCCCTCGTCGCCGTAGATCTTGGCCATCTCGACGGGGTCGCCCGCGTCACGCAGGTTCTGGAAGTTGACGCCCTTGACGACCCGGCCGCCTTCGACGTCCAGGCAAGGGATGACTCGGACCGCCAGGGTCATTGCTGTTCAGGCCTCTCTGAAGGGTGACTGCTCCGAGGGTGCGGAAGGCTCTCGGAAAGCTTCTAGTTCCACTTCCACCAGGACGCGGGAGTCGACGAAGCCGGAGACCACGACCAGGGTGGTGGCGGGCGGGGCGGCGTCGAAGATTTCCTTGTGGGCGCGGGCTGCGGCGTCCACGTCGCGCAGGTGGGTCAGATACATCCGGGTGCGCAGGACGGCGGAGGCGTCCAGGCCGAAGGGGCGCAGGGCGTCCAGGGCGTTGGTGAAGGCGGCCCTGGTCTGGGTGTACGGGTCGCCCTCGCCCTGGAGGACGCCGCCGGCCAGCGGCATGGTGCCGGCGACCAGGACCCGGTCGCCGGCCGCCACGGCGCGGGCGAAGCCGATGGTCTCTTCCCAGGGACTGTCGGTCCGTACGCGCTCGATGGTCATCACGCCGCCTTTCGGTGCACGGTTACGGCCCGGCTACGACACCGCCGCCAGGGCCTCTTCGAGGGTGAATGCCTTTGCGTAGAGCGCCTTACCGACGATGGCGCCCTCGACACCTTCCGGCACCAGGGTCGCAAGCGCCCGCAGGTCGTCCAGTGAGGAAACGCCGCCGGAGGCGACGACCGGGCGGTCGGTGGCCGCGCAGACGTTCTTCAGCAGGTCCAGGTTGGGGCCCTGGAGGGTGCCGTCCTTGTTGATGTCGGTGACGACGTAGCGGGCGCAGCCCTCGGAGTCGAGGCGGGCCAGCGTCTCGTAGAGGTCGCCGCCGTCGCGGGTCCAGCCGCGGCCGCGCAGCGTCGTGCCGCGCACGTCCAGGCCGACCGCGATCTGGTCGCCGTGCTCGGCGATGATCTTGGCGACCCACTCCGGGTTCTCCAGGGCGGCGGTGCCGATGTTGACGCGGGTGCAGCCGGTGGCCAGGGCGGCGGCGAGGGAGTCGTCGTCGCGGATGCCGCCGGACAGCTCGACCTTGATGTCCATGGAGCGGGCGACCTCGGCGATCTGCGCACGGTTGTCGCCGGTGCCGAAGGCGGCGTCGAGGTCGACGAGGTGGAGCCATTCGGCGCCGGCCCGCTGCCAGGCGAGGGCCGCCTGCAGCGGGTCGCCGTAGGAGGTCTCGGAGCCGGACTCGCCGTGGACGAGGCGGACGGCCTGGCCGTCGCGCACGTCGACGGCGGGGAGGAGTTCGAGCTTCGGCATCAGGGGGCTCACAGGGTGTCGATCCAGTTGGTCAGGAGCTGGGCGCCGGCGTCGCCGGACTTCTCGGGGTGGAACTGGGTGGCCCACAGCGGGCCGTTCTCGACGGCGGACACGAACCGCTCGCCGTGCGTCGTCCAGGTGACCTTCGGCGCGGCGAGGTGCGGGTTGCCGGTCTCCAGCTCCCAGTCGTGCACCGCGTAGGAGTGCACGAAGTAGTAGCGGGCGTCGGCGGGCAGGCCGGTGAAGAGCCGCGAGCCCTCGGGGGCGTCGACGGTGTTCCAGCCCATGTGCGGGACGACGTCGGCCTTCAGCGGGCCGACGGTGCCGGGCCACTGGTCCAGGCCTTCGGTCTGAACGCCGTGCTCGATGCCGCGGCCGAAGAGGATCTGCATGCCGACGCAGATGCCCATCACCGGGCGGCCGCCGGACAGCCGGCGGCCCACGATCCAGTCCCCACGGGCCTCGCGCAGGCCGTTCATGCAGGCGGCGAAGGCGCCGACGCCGGGGACCAGGAGGCCGTCGGCGTTCATGGCGGTGTCGTAGTCACGGGTGATCTCGACGTCCGCGCCGACGTGCGCGAGGGCGCGCTCGGCGGAGCGGATGTTGCCGAAGCCGTAGTCGAAGACGACGACGCGCTTACGGGGTGCGGCGGTCAATTCCACACCTCCAGCCGGAGCACGCCCGCGGCCAGGAACATCGCGGAGCCGATGGCGAGCACGGTGATGATGCTCTTGGGCAGCTGCTGCTTCCAGACGGAGTAGACGCCGCCGAGGAGGAAGAGCCCGAGGAGGATGAAGACGGTGGAGAGGCCGTTCACAGCGCGCCCTTCGTGGACGGGAGGATGCCGGCCGCGCGCGGGTCGCGCTCGCTGGCGTAGCGCAGGGCGCGGGCCAGTGCCTTGAACTGGCACTCCACGATGTGGTGGGCGTTGCGGCCGTAGGGGACGTGGATGTGCAGCGCGATCTGGGCCTGGGCGACGAACGACTCGAAGATGTGCCGGGTCATCGTGGTGTCGTAGCTGCCGATCATCGGCGCCATGTTCTCGGGCTCGGTGTGGATCAGGTACGGGCGGCCGGAGAGGTCGACGGTGACCTGGGCGAGCGACTCGTCCAGCGGGACGGTGCAGTTGCCGAAGCGGTAGATGCCGACCTTGTCGCCGAGGGCCTGCTTGAAGGCGGCGCCCAGCGCGAGCGCGGTGTCCTCGATGGTGTGGTGGGTGTCGATGTGCAGATCGCCGTCGGTCTTGACCTTGAGGTCGAAGAGGCCGTGCCGGCCGAGCTGGTCGAGCATGTGGTCGTAGAAGCCGACCCCGGTCGAGACATCGACCTGTCCGGTGCCGTCGAGATCGATCTCGACGAGGACGGTGGTCTCCTTGGTGGTGCGCTCCACGCGCCCGACGCGGTTCATGCGCTCTGCTCCTTCTTCAGCTGACGGACCGCGTCGAGAAACGCGTCGTTTTCGGCCGGGGTGCCCGCGGTGACCCGCAGCCATCCCGGTACGCCGTTGTCCCGGACCAGGACGCCCCGGTCAAGGATCTTCTGCCACACCTCGTGCGCGTTCTCGAAGCGGCCGAACTGGACGAAGTTGGCGTCGGACTCCGTCACGTCGTAGCCGGCCGCGCGCAGCTCGCTCACCAGCCGGTCGCGCTCCTGCTTGAGCTGCTCGACGTACTTCAGCAGCGTGTCGGTGTGCTCGAGCGCGGCGAGCGCGGTCGCCTGGGTGACGGCCGAGAGGTGGTAGGGCAGCCGGACTAGCTGTACGGCGTCGACGACCGCGGGGTCGGCGGCGAGGTAGCCCAGGCGCAGCCCGGCCGCGCCGAACGCCTTCGACATGGTGCGGGAGACGACGAGGTGCGGCCGTCCTTCGAGCAGCGGCAGCAGGGAGTCGCCGTGGCTGAATTCGACGTATGCCTCGTCCACGACCACCAGCGACGGCTTTGCCGCCTGCGCCGCCTCGTACAGGGCGACGATGTCTTCGGCGGGGATGGCGTTGCCGGTGGGGTTGTTGGGGGTGGTGAGGAAGACGACGTCGGGCCGGTGCTCGGCGATGGCCTGTTCGGCCGCCGGAACGTCCATGGTGAAGTCGTCGCTGCGGGGGCCGGAGATCCAGCCGGTGCCGGTGCCGCGCGCGATCAGCGCGTGCATGGAGTACGACGGCTCGAAGCCGATGGCGGTGCGCCCCGGTCCGCCGAAGGTCTGCAGCAGCTGCTGGATGACCTCGTTGGAGCCGTTGGCGGCCCAGACCTGGTCCTTGGTGATCGTGTGGCGGCCGGTGCGGGTGAGGTAGCGGGCGAGCTCGGTGCGCAGTTCGACCGCGTCGCGGTCGGGGTAGCGGTTGAGCTCGCGGGCGGCCTCGGTGACCCGCTCGGCGATCCGCCGGACCAGCGGCTCGGGCAGCGGGTAGGGGTTCTCGTTGGTGTTCAGGCGTACGGGGACGTCCAGCTGCGGGGCGCCGTACGGGGACTTGCCGCGGAGCTCGTCCCGGATGGGGAGGTCGTCGATCCTGGTCACGTGCTGGCTCACTTGCTGTGCGGGACCTTCCAGTCGAACCTGGCCTTGAGCGCGGCGCCGTGGGCCGGGAGGTCCTCGGCCTCGGCGAGGGTCACCACATGGTGGGCGACCTCGGCCAGCGCGTCGCGGGTGTAGTCCACGACGTGGATGCCGCGCAGGAAGGACTGCACGGACAGGCCCGAGGAGTGGCAGGCGCAGCCGCCGGTGGGCAGAACGTGGTTGGAGCCGGCGCAGTAGTCGCCGAGCGAGACCGGGGCCCAGGGGCCGACGAAGACCGCGCCGGCGTTACGGACCCGGGCGGCGACGGCGGAGGCGTCGGCGGTCTGGATCTCGAGGTGCTCGGCACCGTAGGCGTCGACGACCCTGAGGCCTTCGTCGATGCCGTCGACGAGGACGATCGCGGACTGCCGGCCACAGAGCGCGGGCACGATCCGGTCCTCGATGTGCTTGGTGGCCGCGATCTGCGGCTCCAGCTCCTTCTCGGTCTTCTCGGCCAGCTCCAGGGAGTCGGTGACCAGGACGGCGGCGGCCATCGGGTCGTGCTCCGCCTGGCTGATCAGGTCGGCGGCGACGTGCACCGGGTCGGCGGTGTCGTCGGCGAGGATCGCGATCTCCGTCGGACCCGCCTCGGAGTCGATGCCGATGCGGCCCTTGAGGAGGCGCTTGGCGGCGGCGACGTAGATGTTGCCGGGGCCGGTGACGAGGTTGGCGGGCAGGCACTCCTCGGTGCCGTACGCGAACATCGCGATGGCCTGGGCGCCGCCGGCGGCGTAGACCTCGTCGACGCCGAGCAGGGCGCAGGTCGCCAGGATCGTCGGGTGCGGAAGTCCCCCGAAATCGGCCTGGGGCGGCGAGGTGACGGCCAGGGACTCGACGCCGGCCTCCTGGGCGGGGACGACGTTCATCACGACGGACGAGGGGTAGACCGAGCGGCCGCCGGGGACGTAGAGGCCGACCCGCTCGACGGGCACCCAGCGCTCGGTGACCGTGCCGCCGGGGACGACCTTGGTGGTGTGGTCGCTGCGGCGCTGCTCGCGGTGGACGATCCGGGCGCGCCGGATGGACTCCTCCAGGGCGGCGCGGACGGCCGGGTCCAGCTCGTCGAGGGCCTTGGTGAGCGCCTCGGGCGGGACGCGTACCCGCTCGATCTCGACGCCGTCGAACCGCCGCGCGTACTCGATCAGCGCCGCGGTGCCACGATGGCGTACGTCCTCGCAGATGGGCCGCACCTTCTCCAGGGCGGCTTCCACGTCGAACTCGGCACGGGGCAGCAGGTCGCGCAGGGCGCCGCCCTCGGGGAGGGCGTCACCGCGCAGATCGATTCGGGAGATCACCCTCCCAGTGTCTCAGACCCGATCTCGGCCCCGGCCGCCCGTATCACTCAGTGATACACAGCCAGGCACGGGCCGGACGCCCGCAAGAGCGGCCGGTACCGGCCGCGCGAAGTTGACCGGAGTTGATCCTCACCGCGCGTGTTCAAGCGGTCACGGAGCGGGCAGGGGTCCGTACAGACGTACGGAGACGGCGCATCGAGACACGGGGAGCGGATGGGAAACGACGGGAAGCGGACGGGATGTACGGGGGCTGAGAAAGGGGGTTGTACGTGACGGAGCCCGGGGACGGTGACGCGCCTGCCGACCTGCAGCTGACCTCTGCGGAGTGGAGCATGTGGCAGGCGTTCCGCAATGGCAGTACCTGCGATCTGCACATCGGTGACCCGGCGCGGGACGATCCGCACGGGCAGCATCTGTGGGGTCCGGAGCGGCGGGTGCGGGCCCGCGTGGTGGCGCTGCTGCTCCTGGAGGGGCCGGTGGCGCAGCCGGGCCGGGTCTCCGCGCTCAAGCTCACCGGTGCGTACATCACGGACACTCTCGACCTTGCGGGCGGCACGATCAAGCCATTCGTGGAGCTGCGGGACTGCCGCTTCGAGGCCGAGGTGGTGCTGCCGGAGAGCCGGTTCACCACGCTGCGGATGGTGAACTGCGCGATACCCCGGCTGGAGGCCGCGCGGCTGCAGACGGAGGGCGATCTGCATCTGCCGCGCTGTGTGGTGCAGAACGGCATCCGGCTCACCGACGCCCACATCGGCACGGATCTGATGCTCAATCAGACGGTGGCGCACAAGGACCGCCAGGGCCGCTCGATCATGGCGGACGGGCTGACCGTCGCCCAGGACCTGCAGGCCGAGATGCTGGAGTCCTACGGCGAGCTGTCGCTGCGCGGCGCCACCATCGGCGTGTCGCTGAGCCTGCGCGGCAGCCGGCTGAGCAACCCCTTCGGCCGCCGGGCGCTGAACGCCCCCCAGCTGACCGTCGAGCGCACCCTCTATCTGACCGCCGCGGGCCTGGCGAACTCCCCGTTCTCCAGCGGCGCCACTCCCCCGTACGGCACCGCCCACACCCCCTCGCGCGGCACCCGGATGCAGCGCTTCGAGTGCGAGGGCGGGATGCGGCTGGACGACGGGCGGTTCGGCGATGCGGTCGACATCGAGCACGCCCGCTTTCTGATGGAGTCCGACCAGGAGCTGTCGCTGCGCCGGATCCAGACGCCCGAGCTGCGGTTCCTGTGCGAGCGGCCGCAGCGGGGACGGGTGATCCTCTCCGGGGCCAAGGTCGCCAACCTCGTCGACAAGTCGGCGAGCTGGCCGGGCCTGGGCGGGCTGTGGATGGCCGGCTTCGCGTACGAGACGCTGATCCCGCGCGGCCACTTCCCGCTGGCGCTGCGGCTCCAGTGGGTGGCCGCGGCGACCCCGGAGTACGCACCCGAGCCGTACGAGATGCTCGCCGCCTCGCTGCGCCGCAGCGGTGAGGACTCCGATGCCCGCGAGGTGCTGCTGGCCAAGCAGCGGCGGCGCCGCGAGACGCTGCCGCTGGCGGCGAAAACCTGGGGGTTCCTGCAGGACTGGACGGTGGCGTACGGCTATCGCCCGGGGCGGGCCGCGGTGTGGATGGCGATCCTGTGGGCGATCGGCACGGTCTATTTCTCCGAGAACCCGCCGCCCCCGCTCAAGCCGGGCGAGACCCCGCCGTGGAACCCGTTCCTCTACGCCCTCGATCTGCTGCTCCCGGTGATCGACCTCAACCAGGGGGCGGCCTGGAAGCCGGGCGGCGGGGCACAGTGGGCGGCGGCAGTGCTGATCCTGGCGGGCTGGGTACTGGCCACGACGGTGGCGGCGGGCGCCTCGCGGCTGCTGCGCCGGCAGTAGCGGGGGACGGGGTGGTGGCCACGGAGGTCACAGGCTCTAGGCTTACGGGCTGTGACCTCCGTGCGCCTGCCGCTCTTCCCGCTCAACTCGGTGCTGTTCCCGGGACTCGTTCTCCCGCTGAACGTCTTCGAGGCGCGGTACCGAGCGATGATGCGCGACCTTGCCGAGCGGCCCGAGGACGAGCGCCGCTTCGCCGTGATCGCCATCCGTGACGGCCGCGAGGTGGCCCCCACCGCGCAGGGCATGCCGGATGCCACGCTGCCGACCGCCGAGGGGCCCGCGGCGGGCTTCGGCGACGACCCGATGCAGGCGTTCCACACCGTGGGCTGTATCGCGGACGCGGCCACCATCCGCACCAAGTCCGCCGACGACGACACCGGCTACGAGGTGCTGGCCACCGGCACCACCCGTTTCCGGCTGCGCTCGGTGGACGCGTCCGGGCCGTATCTGACGGCCGAAATGGACGAGCTGGAGGAGGACCACGGCGAGGGCGCGGGCGCGCTGGCCTCGGGTGTCGTACGGGCCTTCCGGACCTATCAGAAGCGGCTGGCCTGGGCGAACGAGCGGACCCTGTCGAGCGGCCAGGACCTGCCCGGCGACCCTTCGGTGCTGTCGTATCTCGTCGCCGCCGCGGCCGTGCTGGACGTGCCCGCCAAGCAGCGGCTGCTGGAAGCGCCGGACACGGCGGCGCGGCTCGGGCAGGAGCTGAAATTGCTGCGCCAGGAGTCGGCGCTGCTGGGCAAGCTCCCCTCGCTGCCGGCGGTGGATCTGACCCGGCAGCCGACCAGCCCCAACTGACGTACCGCGCTCACAGGTCACAGCGATCAGGTCAAGGCGATTCGAGTTGGCGAAGAAAACGAAGAAGAACGGTGGCACCGGGGGCACACCCGCCACGGTCGCGCTCGCGGCCTCCGCGGTCCCGTACACGGTGCATGCCTACGCGCACGACCCGGCCGCCGCCTCGTACGGCGAGGAGGCCGCCGAGGCGCTCGGCGTCCCGCCGGAGCAGGTGTTCAAGACGCTGCTGGCGGATGTCGACGGCGCGCTGACGGTCGCCGTGGTGCCGGTGTCCGGCTCGCTGGACCTCAAGGCGCTGGCGGCCGCGGTGGGCGGCAAGCGGGCCGTGATGGCGGATCCGGCGGCGGCCGAGCGCAGTACGGGGTATGTGCTCGGCGGGATCTCACCGCTCGGGCAGCGCAAGCGGCTGCGTACGGTCGTGGACGCGTCGGCGCAGGGCCGGGAGACGGTCTGTGTCTCGGCGGGGCGGCGCGGCCTGGAGGTCGAGCTGGCGCCCGCGGATCTGGTGGCGCTCACCGGGGCGCTGCTCGCGCCGATCGCCCGCGGGTGACCGCGGGTGACCGCGCCGCCGGTGGCCGATAACGGCCGTAGGCGGCATCCGGAAGGCTTTACGGCGGCCTCCTCCTCGGCTACGACCAGGGGGACCGGGGAGGAGGTACGCCGTGTCGAAGCGGACCCGTAAGCGCAAGTGGCGCATCCGGAAGCGCCGGGCCAACCACGGGCGGCGGCCGGCCTGAGCGGCCTGCCGAGCCTGCCGGACCCGGGGATGCGTCGTGTCGATCACGTGGTAATCCATGGGAATACCCCCCGGACCCGCCACGTTGTGGCCCCGAGGGGGCGCCTGCACCCCCTACGGGATCTGTTCGCCCACGCCCTAGGGAGCCGGCGGTTTCTGCTCGTGCGGGCCGGGCTCCTGCCCGCCAGGAGCCTGCTCGTGCCCGCCGGACTCGCGCTCGTGCCCGCCCGGAGCCTGCTCGTGCCCGCCGGCCCAGTCCGGGTACGCCGGCTCCGGGTCGCGCGGGCCGAACAGGCCGGTCAGCGCCAGCTGGGCCAGCATCGCCCCGATCGGCCAGGCCAGCAGTGCGGGCTTGGCCCCCAGGGACAGCGGACCGTCGAAGGTCACTCCGGGGCCGACCTGCCTGGCGTGGGCGGCCACATCCGCCGTCGGGCCCAGCCACATGCCGGTCAGCCAGCCCAGTACCGCGCCGAGCAGGCCGCCCACGACCAGCGCCACCACCAGCGGGATGCCGCCACGCCGGCGGAAGAGGAAGACTCCCGCCGCGGTGAGCATGCCAAAGGCGAGGGAGAGCAGGAGGAAGGTGCCGTCGGCGCCGACCGCCTCCTCGCCCTCGGTGTTCTTGAGGTAGACGTTCCTGGTGTCCGAGATCAGCAGGGTGTGCGGGGCGAGCCAGTTCCACAACACGCCGAGCAGCAGGCCGCACACCGCGACAAGCAGCGCGATCACCGCGCCCTCGCGCAGTTCGTGAGCGAGTCCGGGGCCGTCGTCGGCCGTGGCCCCCGCGTAGGTGCCGGGTGCGGCCCAGGGGTTGTGCGCGTGGTTCTGCGGCTCGTCGGGCGGTTGGTTGTCGCGTGGCGTCAGCGGTGCGGTCACCCTGTCATCGTGCCAGGTCGGCGCGGTGGGGCGGGAAGAGGGACGCCCGTGGGGGCCGGCGGCGGCGGTCAGCGGACCGCGGCGCGGCGATATGCCCAGGTCGCGACGGCCAGCGAGAGCACGCCGACGGCGGCGCAGATGCCCAGGTCGGCGCCGACCGCCAGCCAGTCGGGGCGCGCGGCATAGCTGCGGGTCAGCGCCTCCACCCCGTACGTCGAGGGCAGCAGGTCGCGGGCCCAGCCGACCACCAGGGGCATGCCGCCGGGCGGCAGGACGCCGAGCAGCAGCGCGGCCGACATGCCCAACTGGCCGCAGAGGGTGGCGATTTCCTGCCGGGGGGCGAGCAGTCCGAGGGCGGCGCCGAGGCCGGAGAGCGCCGCTCCGGACAGCGGGATCACGGCCACCAGCACCCACAGATGCGCCATCGGCAGCTGGAAGAGGGCGCCGCCGGCGAGGGCGGTGACCAGGGCTCCGGGCACGGTGAACGAGGCGTAGGCGGCGGCTGCCCCCAGCACTACGGCGGCGGGCGGGACCGGCAGCGTGGCGTAGTGGTCGAGGCCGCCGCCGGCCCGTAGCTGGCCGAAGTACTGGGCCAGCAGGTTGAGCGCCACGAAGGCCACGACCAGCACGCTGGCGCCGGCGACCACGGAGCGGGCCTCGGCGCCGCCGTCGACCACACCGCGCATCATGATCATGATGCCGACGGACTGGAAGGTGGCGACGAACAGCAGCGGGATCCGGGCGACCCTGGCCCTGGAGAGCTGGGCGCGGTAGACGGCGGCGAGCGCGGGGAGCAGCCGGGCGCGCGGTGCCAGCGGGGCGGCCGGCTCGTCGTCGCGCCCTGGCCCGGTGTCCGGGGATGCCCCGGACACCGCCTGCGCGGGAACCACACTCACGCCGTCACCAGTCTTTCCTCGGTCCGTCCGCGGTCCGTACCCACTGCGTGCCTCATGCCTTGACCAGCCCCTGCGCGCGCCCGCCGAGCGAAAGATAGACGTCCTCCAGGCTCGGCGTGGCGAAGGTGAAGTCGTCGAGGGCGGCGAAGGCCGGACCGGTGGTGACGGCCGACACCGCGGCGCGGGCCTCGCCGGCCGGGAGCCGGAGGATCCAGCGGCGGCCGGAGACCTGGGCGGCGGGCTGCAGGGCGGCGACCTCGGGAACGTCGAGGGGCGGCCGGTCGCGCCAGACCAGCTCGAGCCGGACCTCTTCGGCGACGCGTTCCTTGAGTCCGCCGGGTGTGTCGCAGGCGATGACGCGGCCCCGGTCGATCACGGCGACCCGGTCCAGGACGCTCTCGGCCTCCAGGACGTTGTGGGTCACCAGCAGCACGGTGGCGCCCCGCTCGGCGCGGCGGCGGTCCACCGCGGCCCAGACGGCGCGGCGCGCGACCGGGTCCATGCCGGTGGTCGGCTCGTCCAGGACCAGCAGTGGCCGCTCGCCGATCAGGACGGTCGCGAAGCATGCCAGTCGGCGCTGTCCGCCGGAGAGTTTCTTCAGGGGCCGGGCGGCGATATCGGCCAGGCCCAGCTCGCCGACGACCGCGTCGCGCTCGGCGCGCGCCCGGCGCAGGTCCAGTCCGCGCAGCCGTCCGGTGGTCTCCACGGCGAGGGCGACGGTCATCTCGTCCAGGGCGGTGGACTCCTGGCCGAGGTAGGCCAGCAGCCGGGCGGCGCGCTCGGGGTGGCGTACCAGGTCGTGGCCGAGGACGGAGATGTGGCCGGAGTCCGGGCGCAGCAGTCCGGTCAGCTGGCGGACCAGGGTGGACTTGCCGGCTCCGTTGGGGCCGAGCAGCCCGAAGATCTCTCCGCGCCGTACCTCCAGGCTGATGCCGTCGCTGGCCCGCACGGCGGGCGCGCGGCCCGCCCCGCGGCGCCCTCGCATCGCGGGGTACGTCTTGACCAGGTCCCGCACGAGGCATGCCGTCCCGCCGCCGCGCTCCACCTGTTCTGCGCCCGTCCTCACGAGCTACGAGGGTACGCGGCCCCGGCCCGGCCGCGGCCCGCGGGGCACTGCGGGGCGCGCCGTCAGTCCCCGGCCGGCGCGTGTTCGGCGGCGGTGCGCACATCGACCTCGCGCCAGAACCCGGCCCGGATGGCATAGCGGTCGTGCTCGTCGATCTGGTCGTCCTTGTGGGCGAGCAGGCCGAACCGGGCGGCGTAGCGCAGCAGTTCACCGTCGATCCGGTGCGGGATGCGGGGGTACTCCGTCGAGAGCTGCTGGAGGTGGACGGTGTCCTGGAGCCGGTCGGTCCAGCGGCGGGCGAAGACCTGGCCGACCTCGAAGGGGTCGCCGCTGACGGCGGTGATGTCCTCCTCGCGGTCGGCCCAGCGCTGCTCGGCGCTGGTCAGCTGGGCCAGGGTGGGCAGGGAGGCGGTCTCGGAGGGTTCGCCGACGGGGCCGCGCTCGGCCCAGCCCTTGTCGGAGGACCAGCGCAGGGTGGCGGAGGGGGCGGGCACCTGGGCGCCGTTTCCGTTGCCGGCGGGCGAGGGGCCGGCGGCGTGGGTGCGGCCGAGTCCGGCCAGGTCCTTGGGGGTGGGGACGACGCGGGAGGCGGCGGAGCCCGCGCCGGCGGCGGTCTCGTCGCGGTCGGCGGCGGGGCGCGCGCTGCCGTTGCTGCCGTTGCGTTCGTGGGGGTGGTCGGCGGTGTCCGGGCCGGCGGCGGCCGCGGCGGCCGCGGCGACGGCGGATTCGGGCAGCGGGGCGGAGAGGATCGCGGCGATCTCGGGGCGCGGTGCGGGCGGCGAGGCGCAGGGTCCGCCGAGTTCCTTGGCCCGTACGGCGCGGGTGATCCAGGCGCGGTCCAGGACCCGCCGTTCGTCGGCCTCGGCGACCAGGTCCTCGGACTGGTTGTAGTCGCCGTCGGCGGCCTGGACGGCCCACAGGTGGACGGCGACGCCGTGTTCCTTGGCCGACATCAGGCCGGGCAGCAGATCGCCGTCGCCGGTGACCAGCACGATGTCGGAGCAGGCGCGGTTGCGGGCGAGCTCGGTCAGCTCGGCGTGCATGGCGGCGTCCACGCCTTTCTGTGCCCAGCGGCCGTCGCTGCGGGTCAGGGCGCCGAGGCGGACGGTGACCCGGGGCATCACGCGCAGCCTGCGGTGTTCGGGCTGCGGGACGCGGTCGGGGGCGCCGTCGAACCAGTAGATCCGCAGCAGCGGCCGTTCGGTGTCGGCCTCGGCGCGTTGCCGCAGCCCCTGGATGAGGGCGGCATGATCGACGGTGATCCGGGAACGGGCGGGCTCTCCCGCGAGCAGACTCGCGGCGGCGCCGAGCAAATATCCGGCGTCCACCAGGACGACGCAGCGATCCACGTTCCACCCTCTTCCCTGAGGTGCTGAAAGTCCGGTCGCCCCCCGGCTCGGCCCGTGGCACGAGTTTTCTTCGGCTTTCCCTCGAGTCTGCCCGACCGTACGGGTGTTATCTGCCCCGTCTGGATCATCGGCGTGGCGGATTCGGCGGGGATCTTGAGCATGTGGCGTGAGGCTGCGTCCCGGTGGGCGTGTTCCGGCCGTGGCTTGCCCCGGATCGCGTCTCCTGTCACGTCCCGCATCACACACGGTAATTGTCCAAAATGCGGGATTTCTTCCGGCGTGTAAGCCTGGTCCCGGCCCCGTTCCAGGACCCCCCTCAGGAGGCACACGGCCATGGCGAAGAGCAAGAAGGACCGAAAGCAGCAGAAGGGCAGCCAGGCCGAGCGCGGCCAGCAGGCGGCCGAGAAATCGGCCATCGAGGCCATCTCCCAGCCGCAGCAGCACGCACAGGGCAGCCCGGCAGATGTTGCCCGTAAGCACCAGAGGCGGTTCGGCCACAACTGAGGCCGGCCACGGATGAGTTGAGGGGCGCGCCCGGTCACGGGCGCGCCCCTCACGGTGCCGTGGGCCGTCAGCCCGCCAGGCAGGACGGGCCGAGCAGCACCTTCAGATCGCCGAACAGGGACGGATCGGGCGTGACCCGATGGCGGTCGAGCCGGAGCACGGTGGTCTTGCGTGCCCCCTGCAGCTTGATCCGCACCTCCGTGGAGCCGCGGTGGCTGCTCAGCACCTCGCCGAGCTTCTCGACCATCGGCGGGGTGACCTTGACCGTCGGGATGGTGATCGTCACCGGGGCGTTGGTGCCCGCCTCCGAGAGGTCGGGGACCATCATCTCCATGGCGACCAGCCGCGGCACGTCCTCGCGCTTGTCGAGGCGGCCCTTGACGAATACGACGGTGTCCTCGACGAGTTGGGTCGAGACCAGCTGGTAGGTCGCGGGGAAGAACATGCAGTCGATGGAGCCGGCGAGGTCCTCGACGGTGGCGATGGCCCAGGCGTTGCCCTGCTTGGTCATCTTGCGCTGGAGGCCGGAGATGATGCCGCCGATGGTGACGATCGAGCCGTCGGAGTAGTCACCGCCGGTCAGCTGGGCGATCGCCGCGTCCGCCTTGTCGGACAGGACGTGCTCCAGCCCGAAGAGCGGGTGGTCGGAGACATAGAGCCCGAGCATCTCGCGCTCCTGGGCGAGCAGGTAGGTTTTGTCCCACTCGATGTCGGAGAACTCGACGTCGAGACCGAAGCCGGGGCCGTCGTCGGCGGGGTCGTCGCTCATCCCGCCGAAGAGGTCGAACTGCCCCTCGGCCTCCTTGCGCTTGACCTGCACCACGTTGTCGATCATCGGCTCGTACTGCGCGGTCAGGCCCTTGCGGGTGTGCCCCATCTCGTCGAAGGCACCGGCCTTGATCAGCGATTCCGTGGTGCGCTTGTTGCAGACCACGGCCTCGACCTTGTCGAGGTAGTCGGGGAAGGAGGAGTACTTCCCCTTCGCCTTGCGGCTGCGGATGATCGAGTCGACGACGTTCTGGCCGACGTTACGGACCGCGGTGAGGCCGAAGAGGATCACATCGTCGCCCTGGGCCGCAAAGTTGGCCTCGGACTCGTTGACGTTCGGCGGCAGCACCTTGATGCCCATCCGGCGGCACTCGTTGAGATAGACCGCGGACTTGTCCTTGTCGTCGCGCACCGAGGTGAGCAGCGCCGACATGTACTCGGCCGGGTAGTTCGCCTTCAGGTACGCGGTCCAGTAGGTGACCAGGCCGTACGCGGAGGAGTGCGCCTTGTTGAACGCGTAGCCGGCGAAGGGGACCAGGACGTCCCACAGGGCCTGGATGGCCGCGTCGGAGAAGCCCTTCTTCTTGGCGCCGGCCTGGAAGAGGACGAAGTTCTTCTCCAGCTCCTCGGGCTTCTTCTTGCCCATCACGCGGCGCAGGATGTCGGCTTCGCCGAGCGAGTAGCCGGCGATGATCTGCGCGGCCTTCTGCACCTGCTCCTGGTACACGATGAGGCCGTAGGTGAGGCCCAGCGTCTCCTTCAGGGGCTCTTCGAGCTCCGGGTGGATCGGCGTGATGTCCTGGCGGCCGTTCTTGCGCTCGGCGTAGTTCGTGTGCGAGTTCATGCCCATCGGGCCCGGCCGGTACAGGGCCGAGACGGCGGAAATGTCCTCGAAGTTGTCGGGCTGCATCTGGCGCAGCAGCGAGCGCATCGGGCCGCCGTCGAACTGGAAGACGCCGAGCGTGTCACCGCGGCAGAGCAGTTCGAAGGTCTTGGGGTCGTCCAGCGGGAGCGAGAGCATCTCCAGGTCGATGCCCTTGTTGGCCTTCACCATCTTGACGGCGTCGTCCATGATGGTCAGGTTCCGCAGACCCAGGAAGTCCATCTTGAGCAGGCCGAGCGACTCGCACTGGGGGTAGTCCCACTGCGTGATCGTGACGCCGTCGGTGTGCCGCACCCAGATCGGGGCGTGGTCCACGATCGGCTCGCTGGACATGATCACGCCGGCCGCGTGCACACCCATCTGCCGGACCAGGCCCTCCACACCCTTCGCGGTGTCGATGACCTTCTTCACATCCGGCTCGTTCTCGTACATCCCCCGGATCTCGCCCGCCTCGCTGTAGCGCGGGTGCTTGGGGTCGGTGATGCCGGAGAGGTCGATGCCCTTGCCGAGGACGTCGGCGGGCATCGCCTTGGTGAGGCGGTCGCCCATCGCGTACGGATATCCGAGCACGCGCGCGGAGTCCTTGATGGCGTTCTTCGCCTTGATCTTGCCGTAGGTGCCGATCATGGCGACCTTGTCGGCGCCGTACTTTTCTGTCACATACCGGATCACTTCGACGCGCCTGCGCTCGTCGAAGTCGATGTCGACATCGGGCATGGAGACACGCTCGGGGTTGAGGAACCGCTCGAAGATCAGTCCGTGGGTGATCGGGTCGAGGTCGGTGATGCCCATGGCGTACGCGACGATCGAACCGGCCGCGGAGCCTCGCCCTGGGCCCACCGCGATGCCGTTGTTCTTGGCCCACATGATGAAGTCGGCGACGACGAGGAAGTAGCCGGGGAACCCCATCTGGATGATGATGTCCATCTCGTACTCGGCCTGCTTCTGCCGGTCCTCGGGGACGCCGCCCGGGTAGCGGCGGCCCATGCCGACCCGGACCTCCTCCTGGAACCAGGTGACCTCGGTGTAGCCCTCCGGGATGTCGAACTTCGGCATCAGGTCGCGCTTCTCGAACATCCCCGCGGTGTCGATCTGCTGGGCGACCAGGAGGGTGTTGTCGCAGCCCTCCTGCCAGGCGTCCGAGGAGTCGATGGCGTACATCTCCTCCGTGGACTTGAGGTAGTAGCCGGTGCCGTCGAAGCGGAAGCGGTCCGGGTCCGAGAGGTTCTTGCCGGTCTGGATGCACAGCAGCGCATCATGGGCGGTCGACTCATGGGCGTAGGTGTAGTGCGAGTCGTTCGTCACCAGCGGCGGGATGTTGAGCTTCTTGCCGATCTCCAGCAGTCCGTCGCGGACCCGGCGCTCGATCTCGATGCCGTGGTCCATCAGCTCCAGGAAATACCGGTCCTTGCCGAAGATCTCCTGATACTCCCCCGCGGACTTCAGCGCCTCGTCGAACTGGCCCAGGCGCAGCCGGGTCTGCAGCTCACCGGACGGACAGCCGGTCGAGGCGATCAGCCCCTCCGACCACTGGGAGATCGTCTCCTTGTCCATCCGCGGCCACTTCTGCAGCCAGCCCTCGGCATAGGCGTCCGAGGACAGCCGGAAGAGGTTGTGCAGGCCCGTCTGGTTGGCCGCCCAGATCGTCTTGTGGGTATAACCACCCGAACCGGACACGTCGTCGCGCTTCTGATGGGGCTGGCCCCACTGGATCTTCCGCTTGTTCCTGCGCGACTCCGGCGCCACATACGCCTCGATCCCGATGATCGGCGTCACGCCCGCCTTCTGCGCCGAATGGAAGAAGTCGTAGGCGCCGTGCAGGTTGCCGTGATCGGACATGGCGATATGCGTCATGCCCATCTCGTTGCACGCGTTGAACATGTCCTTGAGCCGCGCGGCACCGTCCAGCAGCGAGTACTGGGTGTGGACGTGCAGGTGCGTGAACGGCGGCTTGGCCACGGCTGGAGACCTCCGAATGTAGGGGGCGCGCAGCGCCTCGATGAGGGGCGGCGGTCGGGCGACGGGTGGGCGGGAGAGGGATGGGCTGGACGGTGTCGAAGTCTACGGCTCCCGGCAGACAATCCACGGCGGCCGACCGATCACCCCGGGGCACTTCCGAGTAGCCTCACCCGTTGTCACAGGCGGATCCGTGACGAACAATCGCGATCACCTCGCGATCGAGATCTGTCATGGATCCGTTTACCCCTCTCCCGCACCCCAGGAGGCACCCAGCGATGTCGTCCCAGCACGCCCCGGCCCAGGACGCCGCGCAGCGCGGCGAGGAGATCCTCGCCGTCTTCGACACCGCCTTCGGAGAGCTGCTCGCCGCCGACCCGGCGGCCTTCCGCGTCAAATTCCGGAAGATGGCAGCCTCGGCCTTCGCCTTCTACCGCGGCACGGCCTGCCTGTTCTACAAGGACCTCGAGGACGGGCGGGACAACGGTCCCTATCTGGACGAGCGGACCGGCCGGGTGTGGATCCACGGCGATCTGCACGCCGAGAACTTCGGCACCTACATGGACTCCACGGGCCGGCTGATCTTCAACGTCAACGACTTCGACGAGGCCTACGTCGGCCCGTTCACCTGGGACCTCAAGCGGTTCGCCGCCTCGGTCGCGCTGATCGGCTACGCCAAGGCGCTCAGCGACGAGCAGATCTCCGACCTGGTGCGCATCTACGCCGCCGCCTACCGCGAGCGAATCCACGCGCTGGCCTCCGGTGCGAAGAAGGCCGACAAGGACGCGGTGCCGCCGTTCACGCTGGACACCGCCGACGGCCCGCTGCTGGACGCGCTGCGCGACGCCCGCTCGCTGACCCGGTTCGGGCTGCTGGAGTCGATGACGGAGATCCGCGACTTCGAACGCCGCTTCTCCGGGGGCGGCGGCAGCGTCGAGCTGGACGCGGCGACCCGCTACAAGGTCCTGGCCGCCTTCGACGGCTATCTGGAGACGCTCCCCGACGCGAGCCTGGACCGCCCCGACTCCTACCGGGTCAAGGATGTGGTCGGCCGCCGCGGCATCGGCATCGGCTCGGCCGGGCTGCCCTCGTACAACATCCTTCTCGAGGGCAACAGCGACGCCCTGGAGAACGACGTCGTGATCTATATGAAGCAGGCGCAGACCCCGGCCGTCTCGCGGCACATCACCGACCCGGCGGTGCGCGGCTACTTCCAGCACGAGGGCCACCGCACGGTGATCTCCCAGCGCGCCCTCCAGGACCACGCCGACCCGTGGCTGGGCTGGACCGAGCTGGACGGCGCGGGCCAGCTGGTCGCCGAGATCTCGCCGTACGCGGTCGATCTGGACTGGTCGGACATCGACGACCTGGAGGAGATCTCCGCCGTGGTGGCCGACCTCGGCCGGGCCACCGCCACCATGCACGCCGCCGCGGACGACGAGAGCGGGCACTCCCTGGTGCCGTTCTCCACCGAGCGCGCCATCGACGCCGCCATCGCGGCCGACGAGGACGGCTTCGCCCCGGTCCTGGTGGACTTCGCGCACTCCTACGGGGCGCGGGCCCGCGCCGACCACCAGATCTTCGTGGATCTGTTCCGCAACGGGCGGATCCCCGGCCTGTGAGCGGTTCCGCGAGTGCGCCGAGGGGTTTCTGAGAGGTTTCTGAGATTCCTGTGGGTTCGGGGCCCTTGGGCACCGCCCGGCCCGGCCCGTGGCACACTCGCTTCAATGGACATCTCGGCGGCACACCTGCGGGCACTGCGCGCAGCGCTCTTCACGGCGCTGTGCGTGACGCTGTCCTCGGCGTCCCATGTGCTGCTGTCCCGTATGCCGCTGCCGCTGACCACCGTCGCCGCGCTCTGCGCCGCCGTCTTCGCCGTCGCTTACGCGCTGGCCGGGCGGGAGCGCGGCTACTGGCGGATCGCCGCGCTGCTGCTCCCCCTGGAGCTGGCCGCCGACGCGGTCTTCAGCATCGGCCAGCACACCTGTTACGGGGAGGGCGGCGGCCCGGTCACCGGCCCGCTGCGCTCCCTGGGTGTGGATCTGCTCTGTGGCGGCGGCACCGTCGGCGCACCCTTGGCACGGCTGCCCCAGGGCGCCCCCGCGCCCGCCGCCTCGTGGTTGCTGCTGCTCGCGGCGCATTTGCTGATCGGGCTGCTGGCGGCGGCCTGGCTGCGCCGCGGGGAGGCCGCGCTGGCGCAGCTGCTCGGCGCGGTGGCCGGCTTCGCCTTCCGCCCGCTGCTCATCGCCGTCGCGGTCGTCGCCGTGCCGGCCGCCCCGGGCCGCCCGGCGACCGCCCCCGTACGGTCCGGCAAACCCGCCCGCGTTGCCCCCCTGCTCGTGCACATCGTCGTACGCCGTGGACCGCCCTGCGCGCTCGCTGCCTGAGGCCCCGGCCGCGCAGTCCGCGCACGTCCTCGGTCAGCACCGCACGCACCCCCTTCCCCGGGCCGCTTGCGTACGGCCCTCCACGGCATTTCACGGAGCAGATCAGTCATGAGCAATCGCAACAGCCAGGCCAACAAGCAGGCAGCCCGCGAGCGGCTGCGCGCCGAGCGTGAGCGGCAGGCGAAGAAGGAGCGGGTCCGCCGGCAGCTGGTGGTCGGCGGCGCGGTCGTCGGCGTGCTGGCGGTGGCCGGCGGCATCGGCTTCGCGGTCGCCGCCTCGGGCGGCGGGGACACCGCCGACACCGCCAAGTCCGCCGTCGCCAACGCCGCCGCGGGCAGCGACAAGGCGTGGGCGAAGGCCGCCAAGTCCAAGGTGGTCAAGCCCGCCAACACCGACGGCGCCAAGGGCACCACCATCGTCATCGGCAAGCCGGCCGCCAAGAACACCGTCAGTCTCTTCGAGGACCCGCGCTGCCCCGGCTGCGCGGGCTTCGAGCAGAACGTCGGCGCGACCGTCGAGAAGGACATCAAGGACGGCAAGTACAAGGCGGCCTACCACATGGGCACCTTCCTCGACGGCAACCTCAAGGGCACCGGCTCCAAGAACGCGCTGAGCGCGCTCGGCGCCGCCCTCAACGTCAGTCCGGACGCCTTCCTGAAGTACAAGTACGCGCTGTTCTCGAAGGAGTACCACCCCGACGAGACCGGCCCGGACAAGTTCGCCGACGACAGCTACCTGATCGAGGTCGCGGACACCGTCCCGGCGCTCAAGGGCAACGCCGCCTTCCGGAAGGCGGTCACGGGCGGCACCTACGACCGGTGGGCGCTGGAGATGTCCGACGAGTTCAACTCGCACAAGGACGTCACCAGCACCCCGACCATCAAGGTCAACGACACCGTGATCGGCACGAACACCGCGCAGGGCATGTCGGCGCCGTCCACCACCGCGGAGTTCACCGCCATGGTGGACAAGGAGCTCAAGCACTGACATATCCGGCCGATGCCAAATCTTGACCCGGGAGTCTGCCGTGCACATGGCAGACTCCCGGCATGCAGGGGAGGGGACGCGGACTTCGGGCGGTACGGGCGGCAGTGTTCACCGCACTGTGCGTCACCTTGTCCGCCACCTCCCATGTCCTGCTCTCCCGCGCCCCGTTGCCGCCCGCCACACTGGCCGCGGTCTGCGCCGGTGTCTTCGCGGCGGCGTACGCGCTGACCGGGCGGGAGCGCGGTTTCGGGGCGGTCGCCGCGCTGCTGGTGCCGCTGGAACTGGCCGCCGACACCGTCTTCACCACCGGGCAGCACGCCTGTTACGGCCGGGCCGGCGGCCCGGTCACCGGCCCGCTGCACGCCTTCAGCATGGAACTGCTGTGCCGGGGCGGCGAGTTGGGCACCCCGCTGGCGCGGATGGCCGCCCATGCGGGCGGCCCGCTGCCGCCGGCCGTACCCGCCGCCGTCCCCTGGCTGCTGCTCGCCGCCCATCTGGCCGTCGGCCTGCTCGCGGCCGCCTGGCTGCACCGCGGGGACGCCGCGCTGGACGGGCTGCTGCGCACGGTCGCCGCCTTCGCCTTCCGCCCGCTCCTGCGCGTACCGAGCGGCACCACCGGCGGCTCCTGCCCCGGCCTGCTTCGCCGCGGGGTGCCGCATCCGCCACAACCGGCCCGCCCGCTCCCCTTCCTCGTGCACTGTGTACTGCGCCGCGGTCCCCCGCGTACGGCCGCCGCCTGACGACTCCGTATGCGCCACCACACCTTGAGGAACGGGAACCCCCCATGAGCAATCGCAACAGCCAGGCCAGCAAGACCGCAGCCCGCGAACGGATCCGCGCCGAACGCGAGCGGCAGAAGAAGCGGGAGAAGATGCGGCGTCAGCTCATCGTCGCGGGCTCGGTGGTCGGCATCCTGGCCGTCGCCGGCGGTATCGGCTTCGGCATCATGAAGCTGTCCGAGCCCACCGGCTGGGAGGCCGCCGCGGAGGCCAAGTCCGTACGGCCGGCCCACACCCAGGGCAAGAACGGCACCGAGATCCTGATAGGCGACCCGAAGGCCAAGGAGACGCTGGAGGTCTTCGAGGACGTCCGGTGTCCGGCATGTGCGGGATTCGAGCAGAGCACCGGCCCGGAGCTGCTGAAGGACATCAAGGACGGCCGGTTCAAGGTCCGCTTCACGATGTACTCGTTCATCGACACCTTGGGGAACGGCGGCGAGGGCTCGAAGAACGCGCTGAGCGCGCTGGGCGCGGCCCTCAACGTCAGCCCGGAGGCCTTCCTGAAGTACAAGACGGCCCTGTACTCGGCCAAGAACCACCCCGAGGAGACGGACGACGCCTACGCCAAGGACTCGGTGCTGCTCAAGGTCGCCGCCGAGGTGCCGGAGCTGAAGGGCAACAAGGCGTTCGAGAAGGCGGTGAAGAAGGGCACCTACGACCGCTGGACGATGGACATGACCGCGCTCTTCGGCCGCAAGGGTGTCAAGCGCACGCCGACCTTCATGCACGGCGACAAGACGCTGGCGATGGGCAAGATCCCGCAGCAGCAGATGACGCAGGCGGCGTACAACGCGCTCTCGCTCAGCAACTTCAAGAAGATGATCGACAAGGAGTTCGGCCCGGCGAAGGGGACGGACAAGCCGACCGGTCCCGGCAAGGGCAAGGACGAGGGCAAGGACGGCGGCCAGGGGATCCAGAAGGGCGAGAAGGACCCCACGGCCGGGCACTGAGCGCCATAAAGGGGCCATAGCGGCGCCCTCAAGGGAACGGGTGGGCGAATTCTCGGGAATTCCCTGGTCATCGCCCTCCCGCCACCCCCTACCGGCCAGTAAGGTGATCGGCCGTGACCGATCATGACCACATCTCACGCCGCTCCGCCGTCACGGCCGTAGCCGCCACCGCCGCCCTGCTGCCGCTGGCCGGCGCCGCCACCGCACACGCCGAAGGCGCCCCCGACCGGCGCCGGTTCTTCCGGCACGGCATCGCCTCCGGCGACCCGCTGCCCGACGGCATCCTGCTGTGGACCCGGGTGACCCCCACCGACGAGGCCACCCCCGGCTCCGGCCGCGGACCGGCCACCAAGGTGACCTGGCAGGTCGCCAGGGACCGGGACTTCGCCACCGTCGTGGCACACGGCAGCGTCACCGCCACCGCCGCCGCCGACCACACCGTCAAGGCGGACGTCCGCGGCCTGCACCCGGCCACCCGCTACTACTACCGCTTCACCGCCGACGGTCAGCACTCCCCCGTCGGCCGCACCCGCACCGCGCCGGCCCACGGCGCCACGCCCGGCAACGTCCGCTTCGGCGTGGTCTCCTGCGCCAACTGGGAGTCCGGCTACTTCTCGCCGTACCGCCACCTGGCCGCCCGCAGCGACCTGGACGCGGTGCTGCATCTCGGCGACTACCTCTACGAGTACAAGTCCGGCGAATACCCGGACTTCAAGTACGTCGTCCGCCCGCACTCCCCCGCCCATGAGCTGGTCACGCTCGCCGACTACCGCATCCGGCACGCCGTCCACAAGACCGACCCGGACGCGCTGGCCATGCACGCCACCCACCCGGTCATCGCCATCTGGGACGACCACGAGTTCGCCGACAACGCCTGGCAGGGCGGCGCGGTCAACCACACCCCGGACACCGAGGGTTCGTGGGCGCAGCGGATGGCCGCGGCGAAGCAGGCGTACTTCGAGTGGATGCCCGTACGGCCCTCCATCGCCGGCACCACGTACCGCAGGCTGCGCTTCGGCAACCTCGCCGATCTGCATCTGCTGGACCTGCGGTCGTTCCGCGACGAGCAGGCCAAGGCGGGCAGCGGGGCCGTCGACGACCCGGGCCGTACGCTCACCGGCCGGGCCCAACTGGACTGGCTCAAGGCCGGGTTGGAGCGCTCGGACACCGCCTGGCGGCTGGTCGGCACCTCGGTGATGATCTCGCAGGTGGCGTTCGGCTCCATACCCGCGCATCTGCTCGGCCCGCTCGCCGACATCCTCGGCATCCCCAAGGAGGGCCTGGCCGTCAACACCGACCAGTGGGACGGCTACACCGACGACCGGCACGAGCTGCTGACCCACCTCAGCGACCGCGGCATCGACAACACCGTGTTCCTGACCGGCGACATCCATATGGCCTGGGCCAACGATGTGCCGCTGCAGGCCGCGACGTATCCGCACACCAAGCCGGTGGCGACGGAGTTCGTGGTCACCTCCGTCACCTCCGACAACGTGGACGACATCCTGCATGTCGCCCCGCACACCGTCTCGCTGGTCGGCGTCGCGGCGATCCGGGCCGCCAACCGCCATGTGAAGTGGCTGGACATGGACTCGCACGGCTACGGCGTCCTCGACGTCAGCGCCGAGCGCACCCAGATGGACTACTTCGGCGTCTCCGACAAGGCCGACCCGAACGCCACCAGCGAGCTGCTGCGCTCCTACCGCACGCTCAACGGCACCCAGCAGATCGAGAAGGCGGACCAGCCGGTGGCCTAGGTGGTGACGACACCCCCAGGGCCTACAGCCCCGCCAGGAACCCCAGCGCGACCCTCCAGGTGCTCTCCGCCGCCTCCTCGTCGTAATCCGGCAGGTCGGGATCGGTGTAGAGGTGGCCGGCGCCGGCGTAGCGGAAGATCTCCACATCCGCGCCGGCCCGGCGCATCTGGAGGTACCAGGCGTTCAGCCAGTCGTGCGGCTCGTACGGGTCGGGGTCGGCGACATGCAGCTGCACCGGCAGATCGTCGGCGACGGCGCCTTCGGCGATGTCGGAGGTGCCGTGCAGCAGAAGCAGCCCGCGGGTCTTCCCGTCGGCCAGCGCCAGGTTCTGTGCGACCGAGCCGCCGAAGGAGAATCCGGCGTAGACCAGGCCGCGGTCGGAGTAGGGCGCGGCGGCCGTGACGGCCCGCTTGAGCAGCTCGTCCTTGCCGATCTCGTCCTTGATGACGATGCCGTCCGGTACCGAGTCCGCGGTCCGGCCGTCGAACAGGTCGGGGACGATCACCTCATGGCCCGCGGCCCGCAGCCGGTCCGCCGCGGCCTGCACGGCGGGGCGCACCCCGCACACCGAATGAAACAGCACAATCGTCGAAGAACCGCTGGTCGCGGACTCGCTGGGCTCGGGCACCGACATCACTTCCCTGGGTTGGATCGCTCTCCCCCATGGTGCCAGCTACGGTCGAGGAGACCGGTACCACCGCACGACCGGTACCACTGCCTGGCCGGTACCACTGCCTGACCGGTACCCCTGCAAGGAGGAACCCGTGTCCCTGGAGGACGTGCTGCGCCCGATCGCCGTCATCGGCGGCTCGATCGTGGTCACGCTCATCCTGGTCCGGCTCGCCGACCGCGCGCTGCGCCGGATCGATGCCGCGCACCCCGAAACGCCCCTGTGGGGCCTGCTGCGCCAGTGCAAGGTCCCGGCCCAAGTGGTGCTGTGCGCGGCCCTGTTGCTCGGTGCGTACGACGAGACCGGGCTGCGGTCCGTGGACGCGCACAGGGCGGGCGTCGCCCGGGCGCTGACCCTGGTGCTGATCGCGGCCACCGCCTGGCTGCTCGTACGGGCCGCGAAGGCGATCGTCGAATCGTCGTACACCCGGTACGCGGCAAGCGGCCGGGACCAGGCGCGGGTGCGGCGGGTACGGACCCAGGTGACGCTGATCCAGCGGGTGGTGACGGCCACCGTCATCGTGGTCGCCGTGGCCGCGATGCTGCTGACGTTCCCCGAGATGCGGGCGGTCGGCGCGTCCGTCCTGGCATCGGCCGGGCTGCTGGGCATCGTCGCCGGTATCGCCGCCCAGTCCACGCTCGGCAATCTCTTCGCGGGCCTGCAGATCGCCTTCGGGGACATGGTGCGCATCGGCGACACGGTCGTGGTGGACGGCGAGTGGGGCACCGTCGAGGAGATCACCCTGACCTTCCTGACCGTTCGGACCTGGGACGAGCGCCGGATCACCATGCCGGTCTCGTACTTCACCGGCAAGCCGTTCGAGAACTGGTCGCGTGGCGGCGCGCAGATGACCGGCACCGTCCTCTTCCACCTCGACCACTCCGCACCGGTGGAGAAGATGCGCCAGCGGCTGCTGGAGATCCTGCAGGAGTGCGAGGACTGGGACGGCCGGTCCTGGAGCCTGGTGGTGACCGACACCACACCGTCCACGATGGTGGTCCGGGCGCTGGTGACCGCGCGCGACGCGGACACCATCTGGACGGTGCGCTGCCAGGTCCGCGAGCGCATGATCGAGTGGCTGAGGACCGAGCACGCCTACGCGCTGCCGCGGATCGCCACCGCCCCCGCGCCGCTCGGCCACCACGCGGTACACCGGGACGACGACGCGGAGCCGCGGGCCGATCGCCCGTAACGGGGCCCGGCAGGCCAGGGCCGCCTAGGGCGTACCCCGCAGGCTGCGGACGTCCAGATGGCGCAGCACCCGGTCCACGATCTCCGGGTCCGCGCCGGGCTCGCTGCGGGCCGCCAGTACCTCGTGGCGGGCGGCCGAGAGCATCTCGCCCTGGATGCGCTGCACCTTCTTCTGCCGGGTGATCCGCTTGTCGAAGAGCTCGCGCCGCTCGTCGTCGACGATGTCCGGTGCGATGCGGGCGCCGATGTCGTACGCCCGGCGCGAGAGCTGGTCGCTGACCTCCTCGGGCAGCTCCTCGACCTCCAGGATCTCCTTCAGCCGCCGCTTGGACGCCTTGATCACCCGGATCGCCAGCTCCCGCTCCAGCGCGTCCACGGCGTCGGTGTCGGCCCGCACCCGGAGCTTGCGCACCAGCCAGGGCAGCGTGAGGCCCTGGATGAGGAGGGTGGAGAGCACCACCGCGAAGGCGATGAAGAGGATCTCGTCGCGGGCGGGGAAACCGCTGCCGTCGATGCCGTACGGAATGGCCAGCGCCAGCGCGATCGAGGCCACCCCGCGCATCCCCGACCACCACATGATGAGCGTCTCCCGCCAGCTCATCGGGATGTCCTCGTCGTAGTCGCGGAGCTTGTGCATCCGCTTGGCGAGCCAGGCGGCGGGCAGCAGCCACAGCAGCCGTACGGCGACGACCACCCCGACGACCGCGGCCCCTGCGCCGAGCATCGCGCCCCACCGCCCGGACGCCGCCCCGAAGATGGTGTGCAGCTCCAGCCCGATCAGCCCGAAGGCGACGCCGGTGACGAGGGTGTCGACGACCTCCCAGAAGGTGTAGCCGGCGAGGCGGCCCAGCACATCGTCGGCGTCGACCGCGTACTCGGCCAGGAAGAGCCCGGTGGTCAGCACGGCGAGCACCCCGGAGCCATGGAAGTTCTCGGCCAGGACATACGCCACGAACGGCACCAGCAGCGTCAGCCCGATCTGCAGCGTCGGGTCACCGAGCAGCCCCATCAGCTTGTTGGTGAGCCAGCCGAGCACCAGCCCGACCGCTATGGCGACCACCGCGGAGAGCACCAGCGAGCCGACCGCGCCGGGCACCGAGAAGGTGCCGCTGACCACCGCGGCGAGCGCCACGTGATAAAGCACGATCGCGGTGACGTCGTTGAACAGCCCCTCGCCCTCCAGGATCGAGACCATCCGGCGGGGCAGCCCGAGCTTCCCGGCCACGGCGGTCGCGGCCACCGGATCGGGCGGGGCGACCAGCGCGCCCAGCACCACCGCGGCGGCGACCGGCATCCCGGGCACCACCGCCTGGGCGACCGCGGCGACCGCGGCCGTGGTGGCGAAGACCAGCGCCACGGCGAGCAGGAAGATCGGCCGGAGGTTGGCGGTGAACTGCCGCCAGGAGGTGCGCTGTACGGCGGCGTAGAGCAGCGGCGGCAGCACCAGCGGCAGGATGAACTCGGGCGGCACCTCGACGTTGGGCACGAACGGCAGCAGTGCCAGCACCGCCCCCGTGAGGGTCATCAGCACCGGTGACGGCAGCCCCAGCCGGTCGCCGACCGGCACCATGACCACGGCTCCGAGCAGCAGGACGAACAGCAGAGCCAGCTGGTCCACGATGGCTACGCTCCGGGGTCGGAATCGATCACTTCGGCCCCCAGCCTGCCACGATTGCCCGTTGTGCCACCGCAGCAGCAGCCGTTGCTGCGGGGCCGCCCCGGGTCAGCTGCTCTCGTCGCGGACCGTGTCGAGGGCGTGCTGCAGATCGTCCGGGTACACGCTCGCGAACTCGACCCACGCCCCGTCCGAGGGGTGCGTGAAGCCCAGCCGGACCGCGTGCAGCCACTGCCGGCCGACGCCGAGGCGCTTGGCGAGGGTGGGGTCCGCGCCGTACGTCAGGTCGCCGACGCAGGGGTGGCGGTGGGCGGCCATGTGCACCCGGATCTGGTGCGTACGGCCGGTCTCCAGCTTGATGTCCAGCAGGCTGGCCGCGCGGAACGCCTCGATCAGGTCGTAGTGCGTGACCGACGGCTTGCCCTCGGCGGTGACCGCCCACTTGTAGTCGTGCTGCGGGTGCCGGCCGATGGGCGCGTCGATGGTGCCGCTCATCGGGTCCGGGTGCCCCTGGACGAGGGCGTGGTAGCGCTTGTCGACCGTACGCTCGCGGAACTGCTGCTTGAGCAGGGTGTAGGCGCGCTCGGACTTGGCGACGACCATCAGGCCGGAGGTGCCGACGTCGAGGCGGTGCACGATGCCCTGGCGCTCCGCGGCGCCGGAGGTGGAGATGCGGTAGCCGGCCGCGGCCAGGCCGCCGATCACGGTCGTACCCGTCCAGCCGGGGCTGGGGTGCGCGGCGACGCCGACCGGCTTGACGATCACCACGATGTCATCGTCGTCGTGCACGATCTCCATGCCCTCGACGGGCTCGGCAACGATCTCCACGGGCGCCGCGGCCTGCGGCATCTCGACCTCGAGCCAGGCGCCGCCGGACACCCGCTCGGACTTCATCACCTCGGAGCCGTCGACCCGGACCTTTCCGGCGGCGGCAAGCTCGGCCGCCTTCGTACGGGAAAAGCCGAACATACGGGCCAGCGCGGCGTCGACACGCTCGCCCTCCAGGCCGTCCGGTACGGGCAGGGTGCGGATCTCGGGAATGGTGCTCACCCCACGAGTATGGCAGTCCCGTGGCGGTGCCCGACCCGGCGGCGGCCTCCCGGCCCCGGCCGTGGGCGCCGGGGCCTCGTGCGAGCCCCTGCACCCCACCCACCAACGGCACCACCAACGGCTCCCGCCCCGGCCCACCCCGCCGCGGGGCGCCGCTCAGTTCTTGTGCACCGTGCCGTCCGGGTCCAGGCCGCGGAAGGACAGGAACACGATCAGGATGCCGCCGCAGACGATCGCGGAGTCGGCGAGGTTGAAGACGGCGAAGTGTGCCGGGGCGATGAAGTCGACCACCGCGCCCTCGAAGATCCCGGGCGAGCGGAAGATCCGGTCGGTGAGATTGCCGAAGGCACCGCCGAGCAGCAGCCCGAGCGCGATGGCCCAGGGCAGGCTGTAGAGCTTGCGGGCGATCCGGGCGATCACCACGATCACCGTCACCGCGATGATCGTGAGGAAGATCGTCAGCGCCTCGCCCATGCTGAACGCGGCACCGCGGTTACGGATCACATTGAACTGCAGCAGCGTCCCGATCACCTCGACCGGCGCATGGTGCTCCAGCTTCGCGACGACCAGGAGCTTGCTGCCCAGGTCCAGCGCGTAGACCACCGCGGCGACCACCAGCAGCGCCAGGATCCGCCGCCTGCCCCGGCCCGCGTTCTGCTCCGGCTCCGGCTCCACCGGCTGTCCCCCTTCGGAACCCGTCTCGGGATCCGTTGCGGAACCCGGCCCGGGTTCCGGCGTACTGGTGATGCGTTCCGCCTCTGCCACGTGTGAGTCCTCAGCCCGTTCGAGTCAGCTGTCAGGTCACGCTCCTGACCGGTCACGAGCGTACGGCACACCCGTACGGTCGCGGGCGGTACGGGCGCCGCCCACGACGGATCCAGCGCGGCGTCAGGCCCGCCGCTCCTGCTTCTGCTTGCACTCCACACACAGCGTCGCGCGCGGAAAGGCCTGCATCCGCGCCTTGCCAATCGGCTTGCCGCAGTTCTCACACAGGCCGTAGGTGCCGGCGTCCAGCCTGCCGAGCGCCCGCTCGGTCTGCTGGAGCATCTCGCGGGCGTTGGAGGCCAGCGCCAGCTCGTGCTCACGGGTGATGTTCTTGCTGCCGGTGTCGGCCTCGTCGTCGCCCGCGCCGTCACCGGAGTCCCGCATCAGTCCGGCGATGGCGTCCTCGGACGCGGCGATCTCGGCGCGCAGCCGCCCCACCTCGGCCATCAGGTCGGCGCGCGCCTCGGCGACCTCCTCCGGGGTCCAGGGCTCCTCGCCGGGCCGTACGGCGAGCTCGCCGGGCGCCGCGGCCACCAGGGCCGGGGGCACCGCGGTATCCGTGGCGGGCGCCGCAGCGGCCGCCGTCTTCTTCGCCGCCACCGTGTCGGCTCCCGTCTTCTTCGCGGGCACCGCGGCGTTCCTGGCCGCGGTCTTCTTCGCCGTCGTCGACTTCCTGGCGGCCGTCTTCTTGGCGACCGGCTTCTTCGCGACCGGCTTGTGGGCGGGCGCGGCTGTGGCGGCCACGGTCTTGGCAGGCGCCTTCCGCGCCGGCGCCTTCCGCGGCACCGCGTCCTTCGCGTCCGTCGCGTCCTTGGCGTCCGTCGCGTCCTTGGCGTCCGTCGCGTCCTTGGCGTCCGTCGCGTCCTGCACCTTCATCGGTGCCGCCTTCTTCGGTCCCGCCTTCTTCTCCGCTGTCTTCGCCCCCGCTTTCGCCCCGGTCTTCGCCGCTGTCTTCGTCGGTGCGGGCTGCTTCGCGACAGCCTCATCGGCCTCATCGGCAGGCGTCGAGCTCGTCTGCGCGGCGGTCTTTTTCGCCACCATGGCCGCGACCCCTTCACATATGTGAGCTTGTGCGCGAATCGTGACGGGAACGATAAATCGCCACACGGCACGCGGCAACGGGACGCACCGCCCGGCGGACCCGGCCTCCCCGACACGAAGCCCGGCCTGCCTCGGTTGTGCCCCGCTGCCCGCGCCGCACACTCCCGGGCCCGGCATCTGGCCATTCGGGTCACGGCCACCGGGCGGGCGCCCCGACCGGCGGCCGGAAAAGCGGTCGGCCGCTGTCGGCGCGGCCCCGTACACTGGGCCCAGCGAGAGGCATTGATGGGACGAGTAGCGTCGTACGCAGCCAGGAGCGACCCGGGGACGGTGCGAGCCCGGGGGCGTGCGCGACGCGAAGATCACCCCGGAGTCGCCGGAAGAAAGCCCGCGGGGCGGCCTTGAGGCCCTGGGGCGATTAGAACCGGCAGCGCAGCCCCAATGAGGGGGCGGTGTCAGTGGCACCGCCAAGGAGGGTGGTACCGCGGGAGCCGAGGCTCTCGTCCCTCCGGACGGAGAACGCAGCAGGTGTCCGCCGGAGGAACCCCCGATGAGTGAGCAGCCCCAGTACCGCCAGGTGCCCGCCCAGGTAGACCTTCCCGCCCTCGAGCACGCGGTGCTCGAGTTCTGGCAGGAGCAGAAGGTCTTCTCCCGTACCCTCCAGCAGTCCGAGGGACGGCCCGAGTGGGTCTTCTACGAGGGCCCGCCGACCGCCAACGGCATGCCCGGCGCCCACCACATCGAGGCGCGCGTCTTCAAGGACGTCTTCCCCCGGTTCCGCACGATGCGGGGCTACCACGTCGACCGCAAGGCCGGCTGGGACTGCCACGGCCTCCCGGTCGAGCTGGCCGTGGAGAAGGAGCTGGGCTTCAACGGCAAGAAGGACATCGAGGCGTACGGCATCGCCGAGTTCAACGCCAAGTGCCGCGAGTCGGTGACCCGGCACACCGACGCCTTCGCCGAGCTCACGACCCGGATGGGCTACTGGACCGATCTGGATGCCCCGTACCGCACCATGGACCCCGACTACATCGAGTCGGTGTGGTGGTCGCTCAAGGAGATCTTCACCAAGGGCCTGCTGGTCCAGGACCACCGCGTCGCCCCCTGGTGCCCCCGCTGCGGCACCGGCCTGTCCGACCACGAGCTGGCGCAGGGCTACGAGACCGTCGTCGACCCGTCGGTCTTCGTCCGCCTCCCCCTGACCTCCGGCCCGCTCGCCGGTACGGCGTCCCTCCTCATCTGGACGACGACCCCCTGGACCCTGGTCTCCAACACCGCCGTCGCCGCGCACCCCGACGTCACCTACGTCGTCGCCACCGACGGCACGGACCGGCTCGTCGTCGCCGAGCCGCTGCTGGAGAAGGCGCTGGGCGAGGGCTGGAGCGCCACCGGGGAGTCCTTCACCGGCCGCGAGATGGAGCGCTGGGCGTACGAACGCCCCTTCCAGCTCGTCGAGCTCGAGGGCGCCAACTTCGTCGTCAACGCCGAGTACGTCACCACCGACGACGGCACGGGTCTGGTCCACCAGGCCCCGGCCTTCGGTGAGGACGACCTCAAGACCTGCAGGGCGTACGGCCTGCCGGTGGTCAACCCGGTCCGCCCGGACGGCACCTTCGAGGAGGAACTGGCGCTGGTCGGCGGCCAGTTCTTCAAGAAGGCCGACGAGGCCCTGGTGGCGGACCTCTCCGCCCGCGGCCTCCTCTTCCGCCACCTCGCCTACGAGCACAGCTATCCGCACTGCTGGCGCTGCCACACCGCGCTGCTCTACTACGCCCAGCCGTCCTGGTACATCCGCACCACCGCGGTCAAGGACGCCCTGCTGCGGGAGAACGAGCACACCAACTGGTACCCGGAGTCGGTCAAGCACGGCCGGTTCGGCGACTGGCTGAACAACAACATCGACTGGGCGCTCTCCCGTAACCGCTACTGGGGCACCCCGCTGCCCATCTGGCGCTGCGAGGAGAACCACCTCACCTGCGTCGGCTCGCTCGCCGAGCTGACCGAGCTGACCGGCACCGACCAGTCGGGCCTGGACCCGCACCGCCCGTTCATCGACGCGATCACCTTCGCCTGCCCGACCTGCCAGGGCACCGCGACCCGCGTCCCGGAGGTCATCGACGCCTGGTACGACTCGGGCTCGATGCCGTTCGCGCAGTGGGGCTACCCGTACCGCAACAAGGAGCTCTTCGAGAAGCGCTACCCGGCGCAGTTCATCTCCGAGGCCATCGACCAGACCCGCGGCTGGTTCTACACGCTGATGGCCGTCGGCACGCTCGTCTTCGACAAGTCGAGCTACGAGAACGTCGTCTGCCTGGGCCACATCCTGGCCGAGGACGGCCGCAAGATGTCCAAGCACCTCGGCAACACCCTCCAGCCGATCCCGCTCATGGACCAGCACGGCGCAGACGCGGTCCGCTGGTTCATGGCCGCCGGCGGCTCCCCCTGGTCCGCCCGCCGGGTCGGCCACGGCACCATCCAGGAAGTGGTCCGCAAGACCCTCCTCACCTACTGGAACACCGTCGCCTTCCAGGCGCTGTACGCCCGTACGTCCGGCTGGGCGCCGAGCGCGGCCGACCCGGCCCCGGCCGAGCGTCCTCTCCTGGACCGCTGGCTGCTCGGCGAGCTGAACGCCCTGGTCGACGGGGTCACCGACGCCCTGGAGACCTTCGACACCCAGCGCGCCGGCAAGCTCCTCTCCTCCTTCGTCGACGACCTCTCCAACTGGTACGTCCGCCGCTCCCGCCGCCGCTTCTGGCAGGGCGAGCCGGCCGCGCTGCGCACCCTCCACGAGGTCATCGAGACGGTCACCCGCCTCATGGCCCCGCTGACCCCCTTCATCACCGAGCGGGTCTGGCAGGACCTGGTCGTCCCGGTCACCCCCGACGCCCCGGACTCCGTCCATCTGTCGTCGTGGCCGGTGGCCGACAAGGCGGCCATCAACCCGGCCCTGTCCGCCCAGATGCTGCTGGTGCGCCGGCTGGTCGAGCTGGGCCGCGCCACCCGCGCCGAGTCCGGCGTCAAGACCCGCCAGCCGCTGTCCCGCGCGTTGGTCGGCGCGGCCGGCTTCGCGGATCTCTCCGAGGACCTGCGCGCCCAGATCGCCGAGGAGCTCAACGTCTCCTCCCTCGCCTCCCTCTCGGAGGGCGGCGGCTCCCTCGTCGACACCACCGCCAAGGCCAACTTCCGTGCCCTCGGCAAGCGGTTCGGCAAGGGCGTCCAGGCGGTCGCCAAGGCCGTCGCAGCGGCCGACGCCGCGGCGCTCTCGCTCGCGCTGCGCGACGGCACCGCGTCGGTGGAGGTCGACGGCGAGACCGTCACCCTCGCCCCCGACGAGGTCATCATCACCGAGACCCCGCGCGAAGGCTGGTCGGTGGCCTCCGACTCCGGCGCGACCGTCGCTCTCGACCTGGAGATCACCCCGGAACTCCGCCGGGCGGGCCTGGCCCGCGATGCCATCCGGCTGATCCAGGAGGCCCGTAAGAACAGCGGCCTGGACGTCGCCGACCGGATCGCCCTGCGC
The DNA here is from genome assembly GCF_040651455.1 of Streptomyces sp. NPDC048483. NCBI lineage: Bacteria > Bacillati > Actinomycetota > Actinomycetes > Kitasatosporales > Streptomycetaceae > Streptomyces > Streptomyces sp. NPDC048483. Next base: position 8,982 of record NZ_JBEZJZ010000044.1, on the reverse strand, counting down.
TGGTCCGCCACCGACGAGGACGTCCGTACCGCCCTCACCGACCACGCCGCCCTGATCTCCGACGAGGTCCTCGCCACGGACTACGCCCAGGGCGAGCCCGAGGGCGACCACGGCCCCGCCTTCACGGACGAGAGCCTGGGCCTGACGTTCCACCTGCGCAAGGCGTAGGCGCCACGGCACGGCCGATACGACGAAGCCCCGGCACGCGTGAGGTGCCGGGGCTTCGTCATGGGCGCGGCCGGGCCGTAGCGCAGTCCGTCGTGGCGGCGGCCGCGATCCGTCCGCCACCGGGCACACCCCGGCAGCGGCCCAGTGGTCCAGTGGTCCAGTGGTCCGGCCACAACGTCATAAACGCCACAAAAGGGCCGGGCCCCGAGGAATCCCTCGGGGCCCGGCCCTTGATTGCCGACGCTGCGCGCTAGGCGGACGTCAGTTGTCGTCCTCGTCGATGAGGAAGCCCCGCATCGGCGACGGTGCCTGTCCCATCGGGGACGGGCCCTGCGGCCGTACCGGTGCCATCGGCTGGGTCATCGCCGGCGACATCTGCTGCTGACCGCCGTAGGACGGACCACCGCTGGAGCCGTTGCCCATCGAGTGGTTGCCGCCCATCGACTGGCCGCCACCCATGGTGTGGTTACCGCCCATGGTGCCCGCACCGGCCGACGCCATCGACGGGGACGGCGGCAGCGAGGCGGCGGCGGTCGCCGGGGTCCGCGGCGGGGCCAGCGAGTCGTCGGACTGGTTCTCCAGCTGGCGCAGCTGGCTCTCCAGGTAGGACTTCAGGCGGGTGCGGTACTCGCGCTCGAAGCCGCGCAGGTCCTCGACCTTGCGCTCCAGCGTGGCGCGGGCCGACTCCAGCGAGCCCATCGCTACGCGGTGCTTCTCCTGCGCGTCCCGCTCCAGCGCATCGGCCTTGGCGCGGGCGTCCCGCTCCAGGCCCTCGGCGCGGCTGCGCGCCTCGCCGACGATCTTGTTGGCCTCCGAACGGGCCTCCGCAATCGCCTGGTCGGCGGTCTGCTGCGCCAGCGACAGCACGCGTGCTGCGCTGTCACCGCCGGGGCCGCCCTGCTGGGCCTGCTGCGGCGGCGGCTGCTGCTGCAGCTGCTGCAGCTGCTGCTGCTGCTGCGGACCACCGGGGCCGCCCAGGGGGCCGCCCATCGGGCCGTCGGGACCCATCGGACCGGGACCGTGCGGGCCCTGCGGGCCGCCGTGGCCACCGGGGCCTGGGGGCAGCTGCGGTGCACCACCGGGCAGTTGGGGCGGGCCACCCATCCCCTGCTGCTGCGGCGGGACCGGCTGCGGACCGGATATGGCGGCGGGCACCGGGGCCCCGCCACGCTGCTGCTGGGGCGGCTGCTGGTCGGGTCCCTTGCGCAGGCCCTGCTGCTGCTGGTTCTGCGCGGCGGCGCGCGTGGCAGCGGCCAGCTTGGCGCGCAGGTCCTCGTTCTCCCGCAGCAGACGGGTCAGTTCGGCTTCGACCTCGTCGAGGAAGGCATCGACCTCGTCCTCGTCATAGCCTTCTCGGAGGCGGACGGTCGTGAACTGCTTGTTCCGCACGTCCTCGGGGGTCAACGGCATCTCTACTTCACCTCAACGTAGTCGTCGGCAATCGGCAAGACCGTATCGTTCACAACAACACCGACCTCACGACGGTGATCAAGATGTAGACGATGATCATCAATACGAAGAAGGACAGGTCGAGCGCCACGCCCCCGAGACGCAGCGGCGGAATGACCCGCCGCAGAAGCTTGAGTGGCGGATCGGTGACAGTGTAGGTGGCCTCCAGAATGACCACCATCGCCTTACCGGGTTGCCATGAACGGGCGAACTGGAACACATAGTCCATCACCAACCGGAAGATCAACACGATCAGAAAGCAGTACAGCGCGATATAGATCACCTGACCAGCGACACTCATCTCGCGCGTCCCTCTCCCCTTTGATCCCGTTTCGGCCTTGTCGGCCTGGTGTGCCCGGTGTTGCGTCTCAGCTCTGGTTGAAGAACCCACCCTCTGCGATACGGGCCTTGTCCTCCGCCGTGACATCGACGTTAGCAGGCGACAACAGGAACACCTTCTGCGTCACCCGCTCGATGCTGCCGTGCAGGCCGAAGACGAGGCCGGCTGCAAAGTCGACAAGTCGCTTCGCGTCGGTGTCGTCCATCTCCGTGAGATTCATGATCACCGGAGTGCCCTCACGGAAGTGTTCCCCGATGGTACGGGCTTCGTTGTAGGTCCGGGGGTGGAGCGTCGTGATGCGGTACGGCTCCCGTTCGGACACAACCTTGGGCATGATCACCGGTGCGTTCTTCTCCAGATTCGGACGGTCGGGTGTGATGGATGCCACGGGGGCGATTCGGGCGGGTCGTCCGCTTTCCGTGGTGAGCGGGGCGGGTTCACGCTGCGCCGGAGGGGTGACAACTCGTACCGGTTCCTCCCGTTCCGGGCGTGTCTCCGGCTGCACTTGATGCTGCTGGCGCCGCCCCCGTTCCGGCTCCGGATCAAGCTCGGGCTCGAACTCGTCGTCGGGGTCGAAACCCCGGCCGTCGTACCCATCGTCCTCCACGAGGCCGAGGTAGACCGCCATCTTGCGCATCGCGCCGGCCATTCTCTGCGTCCTCCGCTCTGTGGTGGATCGGCTCCGTCACCGGGCGCCTTGGATCCACGTGGCCTCCCGCTTTTTGCGGTAATGACCATATTTTGTGCTGTGGTCCGACTTGCTTCGCGACGTTACCCGAGCCGTGGTCGGACTCCGAGTACCGCAGTGCCGACGCGCACATGTGTCGCCCCGGCCCGCACGGCGTCTTCGAGGTCCGCGCTCATGCCTGCTGACACCATGTTGGCAGCAGGATGGTTGACGCGCAGGTCGGTTGAGATTTCCATGAGCCGTTCGAATGCGGCCAGTTGCCGTCCGGCGTACGGCCCGGTCAGCGGCGCGACGGTCATCACACCGTCCAGACGCAGACCTTGGGCCCCGGCGATCACCTCGGTGAGCGCGGGAACGCCGTCCGGTGCGATCCCTCCGCGGTCCCCCTGCTCCCCCGACTCGGCGTCGAGCGCCACCTGGATCAGACATCCGAGTTCGCGCCCGGCGCGCACCGCTTCCCTCGAGAGCGCGGTGACGAGCCTGGCCCGGTCGACCGACTGGACAAGTCCGGCATAACGGGCGACGGACCGCACCTTGTTCGTTTGCAATTGACCGACGAAGTGCCAAGTAAGAGGCAAATCGGCACATTCGGCGGCTTTCGGTGCCGCATCCTGATCGCGGTTTTCCGCGACATGCCGCACCCCCAGCTCCGCGAGCAGCCGGACATCGCTCGCCGGGTAGGTCTTGGTGACCACGATCAGGGTCACCTCGTCCCGCGGCCGGCCCGCCTTGGCGCATGCGGCGGCGATACGTTCCTCCACCCGCGCCAGGTTGTCCGTCAGTTGGGTCTTACGATCGTCGATCACTCGCTCACACATCCAGCCATACGTAACTCGCGAGCCGCCCCGTTGTGCGATCCCGCCGATACGAGAAATGGTCCGCGGACTCGAGCGTACAAATGTGGGCATCCCCACAGACCGGCACGCCCGCCGCACCGAGTTGGGCCCGTACCCCTGCGGTGACATCCACCGCCGGGGTGCCCCAACTGGTCGTCGACCAGGCCTCGGGCACGGTGGCCGCGACCTCGGAACGCATCGCTTCGGGCACCTCGTAGCAGCGTCCGCAGACGGCGGGTCCGGTGTACGCGATGATCCGTGCAGGCTCGGCGCCCAACTTCGTCATCGCCTCGACCGCCGCCGGGACGACGCCGGCGACCAGGCCGGGCCGGCCGGCGTGCGCGGCGCCGGTGACCTCGGCGACCGGGTCGGCGAGCAGTACCGGGGTGCAGTCGGCGGTCAGTACGGCGAGCGCGAGGCCCCGACGGGCGGTCACCACCGCGTCCACGCAGGGGATGTCGTCGCCGCGCCAGGGTCCGTCGACCACCGCCACGTCCCGGCCGTGGACCTGGTTCATCCAGACCACCGCGGCCGGATCGAGGCCGAGTTCCTTGGCGGAGCGCTCCCGGTTCGTACGAACCGCCAACGGGTCGTCGCCGACCGCGCCGCCCAGATTGAGCTGATCATACGGAGCGGCGCTCACCCCGCCCCACCTGTCGGTGAAGGCGAAGTGCGCGCCGCTCTCGTGGTGCTGTTGCCCTATCACTTCGGTGCTTTGGTCACTTCAGGAAGTCAGGGACGTCGAGTTCCTCGGCCGAGCTGTCCGTGTAGGACGGGCGGGCCGGGGGAACATGCGGGGCGCTGGCCGGCGCCGAGGCCTCGCCCAGCGCGGAGGACTCGGCCGGGGCCGGCTCCTCGTCCCGTACGGGCACCGAACCCAGGCCGCCGAAGGACGACGCCCGCGGCTCGGGCGGGGTGACCGGACGGCTCGGGGCCGGCGCCGGCTCCTCGCGCTTCGCGGAGGTCAGTCCGCTCGCCGCCGAATCGCGGCGGGCCGGCGGCTGCCCCCCGTCAAAACCCGCTGCGATGACCGTCACCCGGACCTCGTCGCCCAGCGCGTCGTCGATGACCGCGCCGAAGATGATGTTGGCCTCCGGGTGAGCCGCCTCGCTGACCAGCTGCGCGGCCTCGTTGATCTCGAAGAGACCGAGGTCGGAGCCGCCGGAGATGGAGAGCAGCACGCCGCGGGCGCCGTCGATGGACGCCTCCAGGAGCGGCGAGGAGATCGCCATCTCCGCGGCGGCCACCGCGCGGTCGTCGCCGCGCGCCGAGCCGATGCCCATCAGGGCCGAGCCGGCCTCCGACATCACGGACTTGACGTCGGCGAAGTCGAGGTTGATCAGGCCGGGGGTGGTGATCAGGTCGGTGATGCCCTGGACACCCGACAGCAGCACCTGGTCCGCGGACTTGAACGCGTCGAGCACGCTCACCTGGCGGTCCGAGATGGACAGCAGCCGGTCGTTGGGGATCACGATGAGGGTGTCGACCTCTTCGCGCAGCTGGGCGATGCCGTCCTCGGCCTGGTTGGCGCGGCGGCGGCCCTCAAAGGTGAACGGCCGGGTGACCACACCGATCGTCAGGGCGCCCAGCGAGCGGGCGATGTTGGCGACGACGGGTGCGCCGCCGGTGCCGGTGCCGCCGCCCTCACCCGCGGTCACGAAGACCATGTCGGCCCCCTTGAGGACCTCCTCGATCTCCTCGCGGTGGTCCTCGGACGCCTTGCGGCCCACATCCGGGTTGGCGCCGGCGCCGAGTCCGCGCGTCATTTCGCGGCCGACGTCGAGCTTGACGTCGGCGTCGCTCATCAGCAGCGCCTGCGCATCGGTATTGATCGCGATGAACTCGACGCCCTTGAGCCCGACCTCGATCATCCGGTTGATGGCGTTCACGCCACCGCCGCCGATGCCGACGACCTTGATGACTGCGAGGTAGTTCTGCGGTGCTGCCACGTCGAAGGCCTCTCGCCTCGAGTTACGTGTCGCCGCCTCACATGCCATGTGGACGCCGACTGATGCCGATGGGGCGGTCCGTATTGCCGACCCGAACCCTAAGCCTGAAGTTTAGGGTTACCTGTTCCTGTGTTCCTTGGTTCCATAGTCCCTTTGGAACGAGACACTAAGTCGACAAGGCGCGCGCGTTCAACGAACACGCCGAACCTCCCGTTTTTCTTTTCACCCTATGTGATCACCCATAGTCGTAGCCATCCAGGGTGCTGGCCTGCGGCTACGTACGTCAACTCCCCGATACGGCAGGGGCACTGGGCACCGAGACGTCGAAGTGGCGCGCATCACGCGCGGCTTTCATCAGGGCCGTGAGCACCTTGGCCTTCTCCGCGCCCTGTTCGGGACTTCCCCACAGAACCCTGCGATCCGACGTCAGTTCCAGGGTGAGGGAGTCGTAAGAGGTGACGCGGACCGTGCGCAAGTCCTTGCGGACCGCCTGCGGAAGCTGTCCGGTGACGTCAACGGCGGCCCGTCGCAAACGGTCGATTCCGAACCGAGGCAGGCTCGGGGAGTCGGAAACGTCCATTTCCAGAAGCGGAACGCCGCGGGGCGCGGTACGGACGGTGGCGAAACGGACGCCCTCGCGGTCCACTTCGCGGTACTTTCCGCCCGCTCGCATCACCATTTCCGGTGTTCTTTCCGACACTTTCAGAGCGATGCTGTGCGGCCAGGAGCGCACCACGTCAACGGTTTTGATGCGCGGCAGCCGGGCGCGGAGCCGACGGGCCATGGCGTCGGTGTCCACCGAGACCAGGGGCCCGTTCATCGGGACGCGGGCCGCGGCCACCACCTCATCCGGCGTCAGAACCTTGGTGCCGACGGCTTTTACGTGGCGGACGCGGAGCCAGTCCGAGCCGTAGAGGGCCCAGGTGCCGAAGCCGCCGAGGAACACCGCGAGGGACAGTACGAGGGTCAGACGGCGACGGCGCGGTGTGCAAAAGGGAAGACGCAGCCGACGGCCGAGCCGCGCGAATCGCCGCGTACGGGACGAGAGGGCGGAGGGCGGGCCGGACGGCCGCTTCTTGTCGCCGCGCTGGGCGGTTCTGGGTCCGGCCACGCTCCCCTGCCTTTGCTCGTTCGCTATTTCTGCTGCTGGGCGATCGCCTCGTACACCATGCCGACCAGCAGCTCGTCGGCGTCCCGGCGGCCGAACTCGGAGGCCGCGCGGGACATCTCGTACAGCCGGTGCGGATCGGACAGGACCGGGAGCACCGTGGACTGCACCCACTCCGGGGTCAGCTGGGCGTCGTCGACCAGCAGGCCCCCGCCGGCGTTGACCAGCGGCTGGGCGTTCAGCCGCTGCTCGCCGTTGCCGATGGGCAGCGGGACGAAGGCGGCCGGGAGCCCGACGGCGGAGAGTTCGGCGACGGTCATCGCGCCCGCGCGGCAGAGCATCATGTCGGCCGCGGCGTACGCGAGATCCATCCGGTCCACGTACGGTACCGGGACGTACGGTGGCATCCCAGGCATGTTGTCCACGTGCGGCAGTTCGTTCTTCGGGCCGACCGCGTGCAGGACCTGGATGCCGGCGCGCTGCAGTGCGGGGACGGCGGCCTGGATGACCTCGTTCAGCCGGCGGGCGCCCTGCGAACCGCCGGACACCAGGAGGGTGGGGAGGTTCGGGTCGAGCCCGAAGGCGGCGCGCGCCTCGGGACGGACCGCGGCACGGTCCAGGGTGGCGATGGTGCGGCGCAGCGGGATCCCGACATAGCGGGCACCGCGCAGCTTGCTGTCAGGGGTACTGACGGCGACGAACTTGGCGTACCGGGAGCCGATCTTGTTGGCGAGGCCGGGCCGGGCGTTGGCCTCATGGACGATGATCGGCACACCCAGGCGCTTGGCGGCCAGGTAGCCGGGCAGCGCGACATAGCCGCCGAAGCCGACGACGCAGTCCGCCTTGGTGCGCTCCAGGATCTGCTCGGCGGCCTTGATCGTGCCGCGCAGCCGTCCGGGAACGGTGATCAGTTCGGGGGTGGGCTTGCGCGGCAGCGGTACGGCCGGAATCAGGCCGAGTTCATAGCCGCGCTCCGGGACGAGCCTGGTCTCCAGGCCCTTCTCCGTGCCGAGTGCCGTGATCCCCACGGTCGGGTCCTGCCTGCGCAGGGCGTCCGCGAGGGCGAGCGCGGGCTCGATGTGGCCGGCGGTCCCCCCACCGGCGAGTACGACATGCACCGAAATTCACCGCTCTCCGGACGGTCGCTTCTTCACGCGCCGTCTCATCGTCTTCCATCTCACCGCAGCCGGTCTTCTGCCGAAAACCGGCTTCCGCGTGGCCAATGCGGCCAGCGCCGCCCGCGCAGCGGGCTCCTCACGCGCGAAGGCGATCAGCAGCCCGATGGCGAACATCGTCGGCAGCAGGGCGGAGCCTCCGTAGGAGAACAGCGGGAGCGGGACACCGGCGATCGGCAACAGGCCGAGCACCGCACCGATGTTGATCATGGCTTGGGCCATGATCCAGGTGGTCACACCTCCCGCTGTGTACCTGACGAAGGTGTCCTCCGTGCGTCCGGCCACGCGGATACCCGCATAGCCTAGAGCCGCGAAGAGGGCGAGCACCGACAGCGTCCCCGCCAGACCCAGTTCCTCCCCAGTGATGGCGAAGATGAAGTCGGTGTGCGGTTCAGGGAGTTCACCCCATTTTTCCATACTCGCACCGAGGCCGGAACCGAAGAATCCGCCGGATGCGAGAGCATAGATGCCGTGCACGGCCTGCCAGCACTTGTCGCCGGGGCCCGGATCGGTGGCAAAGATGCAGCCCAGCCGGGACATCCGGTTGGCGCTGGTCGCGATCAGCAGCACCCCGATCGCCGCGGCGGCGCCCAGCACACCCGCAAACAGCCTGGTGGGAGCGCCGGCCAGCCACAGCAGCCCGAAGAGGATCGCCGTGAGAATGATCGCGGTGCCCATGTCGCCGCCGAGCATGATCAGCGCGAGCAGCAGAAAAGCGACCGGGGCCAGCGGCACCAGCAGATGCTTCCACTGCGCCAGCAGCTTCTTCTCCTGCTTGCGGGCCAGCAGGTCGGCGCCCCACAGGACGAGCGCCAGTTTGCCGAACTCGCTCGGTTGCATCTGGAAAGGTCCGCCGAGGTTGAGCCAGTTCTGGTTGCCGTTGACCGCGACCCCTATGCCCGGAATCTGCACCAGGCACATCAGGAACACCGACACCGCGAGCAGCGGATAGGCCATCGCCCGGTGCAGCTTCACGGTCATCCTGGACGCGGCCAGCAGCAGAACGCCGCCGATCGCCGCCGCCAGCAGCTGCTTGCGGAAGAAGAAGGACGGCGCGAGGCCGGACTGCAGGGCCTTGATCTGGGAGGCCGAATAGACCATCACCAGACCGAGGACGATGATCAGCAGGCTGCCGCCGAGGATGAGGTAGTAGGCGGTCAGCGGCCGGTCCCAGGCCCGTCGGACCTGGGTGAACAGACGCCGGCCGCCGGAGAGCGCGGCGACGGGGATCCGGACGCTGGGGATACGGATGGACAGGGTGTCCAGCAG